>JAUXFK010000014.1 GCA_030623035.1 Deltaproteobacteria bacterium
AACAAGATATTGGCAGACAAGATGCCACGTAAGATAAGTTTAATGGACGGCAGTATCGTTTCAGATATCGTGTCATAACGCCATTTATTTACACTATTTAAAATCGGTCAGGAGAAAAATGAGCCTAGATGCATAAAAGAACATTGATTTGCCTGTTCTACCTCTTGATTTGCCAGGTAGCTTATGGTCAAGAATCTATCAAAGTCATGGTATTTCCTCTTCGGATTAATAGCCAGGAAAACATAGAGTACATAAAGGAGAAAATTAGTGACACTCTGCTCTCTTATTTAGAAGAAAACAAAGGGATTGAAATTATAAAGACCTCTTCTTTTGAAGCTGAATTGAATGGAATATCCAAAGATGATATAAATGAAACATTAGTAATGAAAATTGGCACAAAGTCAGGTGCAGATTTCGCAATATGGGGTACTCTAACGAAGACAAAAAAGAGTATTCGCCTGGATATCCGGACATGGAAAATTGATGCTAAAAGTTCGATAGCCGAGTTTTATATAGAAGGGGAAGATTCGAACAGACTGATTTCTCAACTCGATGAGCTGGCAGAGCGTATTTGGCTAATACTAATAGAGAAAGAAAGAATAACCAGGATATCTGTAAGAGGAAATAATAGGATTGAAGACGATGCCATTAAATCTCAGATTATGGCAAAAGAAGGAGATTTGTTTTCAATCAAGACGCTGCGCGAAGATATAAAAAGCATCTATAATATGGGCTATTTTGAGGATGTGAATATTGATAGAATTGATAGCCCTGAAGGCAAGGAGATCGTTTTTATTGTTAGTGAAAAACCTTCTGTTAAAAGAATAGAGATACATGGCAACAGGTCTATAAAAAAAGAGGACATTGAAGAAGTAACCGATATTAAAGTACATACTATTTTGGACTTTACCAGGATAGAGAACAACGTTAAGAACATCCTTAGATTATATAAGGACAAAGAGTACTGGTCTGCAGAAGTTGATTACATAGTCTATTATTTAAAAACAAATGAGGCAATATTAGATTTTATAATTACGGAAAATAAGAAAGCCAAGATAGAGGAAATTGTATTTGTTGGCAATAGAGCCTTTAGTAATGGAGAATTGCGAGATGTTATAAAGACAAATAAAGAGGGTTTCTTCTCCTGGTTGACAGGTTCCGGGGTGTTAAAAGAGAATGTCCTGGAGCAAGACATGGATAAGCTAAGCTCCTTTTACAGGAACAATGGTTATATAGATATCAAAATAGGCAAGCCGGAAATAATCCATGATTTAAATAGATTAAATATTACAATCCCTGTTAACGAAGGAAAAGAATTCAAAATTGGGAAGATAGACATTCAGGGGGAGGAGATATTAGAAAAAGAAGCGCTTTTGAAGGATTTGAATACAATCTCAGGAAAGATATTCAATCGAAAGCTGCTAAGAGAAGATATAGCCAAGATAACGGATAAATATACAGAACTGGGATATGCATTTACAGATGTCGTACCTTTGACTTCCATTGATAGAGATACCCAATTGGTCGATCTGACATTTAGTATTCGCAAAGGAAATAAGGTATATTTTGAAAGGGTAGATATAACGGGTAACGACAGGACTAGAGATAAGGTAATCCGACGAGAACTGAAGATACTAGAGGGAGATTTATTTAATAAGAAAAAGTTAAGCAGGAGTTATCAAAGGGTTTATCGATTGGGCTACTTTGAAGGGATTGACTTTAAAACACAGAGAGGAAGTGCGGATGACAGATTGAAATTACATATTAAGGTAAAAGAGAGGCCAACAGGGACATTAAGCTTTGGGGTGGGTTATAGTTCTGTTGATAAGATTATAGGCATGATAAACTTATCCCAGAGCAATCTGTTTGGTAAGGGACAGAAACTATCAGTGGCTGCAAGAATGGGCGGGAAGAGTCAATATTATAATTTAGGTTTCACAGAGCCGTGGTTCTTTGACACACCGATATCCGCCGGCTTCGATATTTATAATGTAAAAAGGGAATATACAGACTATGATAAGAAAGCAAAAGGTGGGGATGTAAGGTTTGGTTTTCCAATAACAGAGGATTATACCAGGTTGTATTTGACTTATAAGCACGAAGAAGTTGAAATTGACAATATAGAAGATGATGCTGCTGAAATAATAAAAGAACAGGAAGGCAGCAGCATTACGAACAGTATCACTAATGTTCTGATAAGGGATTCAAGGGATAGCGTCATATTTCCAACAAAAGGGTCAAAAAACAGTATTTCCCTGGAATATGCCGGCGGTTTCTTAGGCGGAACCAATTATTTTACTAAGGTTGCAGGGAGTACAACATGGTATTTCCCGATTTTTTGGGATACGGTCTTTATGTCTCGCGCAATCATTGGATATGCTCAGGGAAATAAAGGAAGAGAATTGCCGATTTTTGAACGGTTCTATCTAGGCGGAATGAATACTGTAAGAGGTTTTGAGACTTATTCTATTGGTCCAAAAGATCCGGATAGCGGTGATATTATTGGTGGAAATAAAGAATTGATCTTTAATATAGAGTACATATTCCCCTTATTAAAAGAAGCCGGGGTTAAAGGTGTTATCTTCTTTGATGCAGGGAATGCCTTCGATGATGATGATGATTATAGCTTAGATCAACTGAGAACAAGCGTGGGATTGGGTGTTCGATGGTATTCGCCGATGGGCCCTTTGAGATTAGAATGGGGATATAATATAGATCCTAAGCCGGATGAAGACCACAGCAATTGGGATTTTTCTATAGGAACGATGTTTTAAAAAATTTAATTGGATTTTAAAATAGAAGGATTTTCTTTTTAAAAAACATGGATAAGACTATAAAAGGGAGAGCGAAGATGAAGGATTTAAGTCTGGTTTTTATATTAACTTTGGTATTATCTTTTCCAAACTTGGCTTTAGGTGATAATCCTAAAGAGATAGGATATGTTGACTTACAGAAAGCATTAAATACGTCTATTAGTGGGAAGGAAGCAAGAAAAAACTTTTCTAATAAAGTAAAGAAAACTCAAAATCTTCTTGAAGCAAAACAAAAGGAATTGAAAGAGCTTAAAGACAGTTTAGAAAAACAGAGTTTTATCCTAAGCGAAGATGCAAGAAATGAAAAAGAAAGAGAATATCAAAATAGAATGAGAGATTATCAAAGGTTAATTAAAGACTCTCAGGAGGAGCTTAAGCGCGAAGAGGCTGAAATGGTTAAAAAAATATATAAAGAATTGAGAGTCGTTGTTGATAAAATAGGAAAAAAAGGCAATTATACAATAATCTTTGAAAAGAATGCGAGTGCGATACTATATGCCTCCGACACAGTTGACCTCACTGATGATGTAATAAAGGCATATGATGAGCAAAAAAAATAAAATGGTTATTGAGTTAACTCAGCAAAAAAATCGGTCACAGCAAAGGCAATCACATTATAACCCGTGCAAAACTCGCATCTTTCCCCCACTTCTTTCTTAACGCTCTATACACCGCTCAGACAGCTGCACGCGTTATAATGTGGCCGCCTTTGCTGAGTTTACTCAATAGCCATTAAAAATAATATTACACAAAACAAAAAAATGATAAAGAAGACTTTGAAAGAATTGGCAGATCTGATTGGTGGTAAGGTAATAGGTGACGATCGTATTATCCTTACCGGAATAAACAGTATCGATCAGGCAAAAAAAGGAGAGATAACCTTCATATCCAATCCAAAGTATCTGCCAATGGCAAGAACTACCGAAGCCTCTGCCATAATCGTTCCCCCAGGTTTTGAAGCGTCTGAAAAGCCTGTTTTATATACTGAAGATCCTTATCTGGCCTATGCAAAGATTGCAACCATCTTTTACCAAAAGCCTTATCACACAAAAAGCATCGACAGAAGATCCTTTATCGGAAAGAACTGCGATATAGGAAAAGATGTCTCTATATACCCATTTGTATATGTGGGGGATAATGTCAGGATTGAAGATAGGGTAATTTTGCACCCTGGAGTATTTGTCGGTGATGATGTTCATATTGGCGAAGACACGATCGTATATGCAAATGTCTGTATCCGCGAACATTGCAAGATTGGGAAGAGGGTTATAATCCATTGTGGTACAGTAATCGGAAGTGATGGTTTCGGCTTTGCCAAAGATGGAAAGAGACACCACAAGATTCCTCAGGTCGGTATCGTTCAGATCGATGATGATGTAGAGATCGGTGCGAACAATGCCATTGACCGTGCAGCATTGGGCAAGACATGGATTAAAAGGGGTGTAAAGACCGATAATCTTATCCAGATTGGCCATAATGTAATTATTGGAGAGGATACCATTTTGGTTGCGCAGGTTGCTATAGCAGGAAGTGCTGAAGTGGGCAACTATGTTACACTGGCAGGGAAGGTGGGTGTGGCAGGTCATATCAAGATCGGGGACAATGTGACAGTAGGCGGCAAATCCGCTGTTACCAAAGATATCGCCCCTGACCAGATTGTCTCTGGGTTCCCCTGTATCCCTCACAGAGATTGGTTAAAATCGCAGATCAGTGTTACAAAATTACCCGAGATGAGGAAAAGAATAAAAGGACTGGAGATACGGATAAAGGAATTAGAAGAAAAAAATAAATAATTTTCAAAGGGGAGAGAATATGTTGAGTATTAAAGAGATCATGGATATTTTACCTCATCGCTTTCCATTTCTTTTGATTGACAGGATTGTGGAGATGGAACTGGGAAAGAGAGTTGTAGGGATCAAGAATATCACTGTCAGTGAGCCTTTTTTTCAAGGGCATTTTCCTGATTATCCAATTATGCCCGGGGTTTTGTTGATTGAAGCAATGGCTCAAACCGGCGCAGTCCTGGCATTGAGCAGTGAATCTGAAAAGATCAAAGATAAAAATTTTTACTTCTCTACTATAGATAAGGTGAAGTTTAGAAAACCTGTAGTTCCTGGGGATCAGGTGAGGTTTGAAGTAGAGGTAATTAAGCAGAGGAGTTCTCTTTGGAGGTTTAAAGGCAAGGCATTTGTTGGAGAGTCCCTTGTTGCCGAAGGGGAACTGCAAGGTATCATATCGGATAAATGACACGTTAAAAGGAGAATTTTAAAATGATACATCCGACGGCCATTGTTCATCCAAAGGCAGAGTTAGATGAAGGGGTTGAGATAGGACCATATTCTATAATTACCGATAGTGTTCAGATCGGCAAAGATACAAAGATAAGCTCTCATGTCAACATAGAAGGGATAACAGAGCTCGGTAAGAGCTGCGAGGTATATCCGTTTACGTCGATCGGAACCCCACCACAGGATTTAAAGTACAAAGGGGAGAAATCTAAGGTAATCATCGGTGATAATAATACGATTAGAGAGTTTGTAACGATCAATAGAGCCAGTTCCCACGGCATAGGAGAAACAAGGATAGGGAATAACAATTTTCTCATGGCCTATTGTCATATAGCCCATGACTGTATCATATGGAACAATGTTGTAATGGCGAATGCAGCGACCCTTGCAGGCCACATTGAGATTGAAGATTTCGCTGTTATCGGTGGGATGGTAGCTATCCATCAGTTTGTTAGGGTTGGAGCGTTTTCCTTTGTTGGGGGGGCCTCTGCAGTTTCTAAAGATATTCCCCCCTATCTTATGGCTGTAGGCAATAGGGTGAAATTATTTGGCCTGAATACTACAGGGCTTAAAAGAAACAATTTCTCTGAAGCCGCAATAGATAAACTTAAAAAGGCTTACAAGATTATTTTTAGATCAGGTATGACTTTAAAGAATGCATTAGAGAAAGTGAGAGTCGAAATCACTGACTCAAAAGAGGTAAACAACCTGGTTGATTTTATTCAAGGATCTGAAAGAGGTGTCTGTAGATAATGAAAAAGATCGGCTTGATTGCTGGGAATGGTCAGCTTCCAATTCTATTTGCCAATGCTTTGAAGGAAAGGGATTTAAGGATAATAGCAGTAGCATTCAAAGGAGAGACCTTAAACAGCTTAAAAGAACATGTAGAAAAGGTATTCTGGATAAACATCGGGCAGCTTCAGTTGTTAATCGAGACTTTCAAAAATGAAGGGATTGACAATGTAGTGATGATTGGAGGTATAACCAAAGCATTGCTGTTCTCAGATGAAAAACCGGATTACAGAGCGGCGTCTTTTCTTTCAAGTTTGAAAAATAAAAAGGATGATATATTCTTGCGCTCTTTTGCCGAGGAATTACAGAAGGATGGAATCAATATTGAAAGCTCGACAAAATATATTCCATCAATCTTGGCCCAAAAAGGATGTTTGACAAAAAGGTCACCTACCGAGAATGAATACAGAGACATTAAATTCGGATGGGATGTTGCTAAAGATATTGGGAAGCTGGATATCGGTCAAACCGTTATCGTCAAAGATCAAGCCGTATTGGCGGTTGAAGCGATTGAAGGCACGGATGAGGCTATTAAGCGCGGAGGAAAATATGGAAACGGGCAGATTATAGTGGTAAAGGTTAGCAAACCAGGTCAGGACATGCGTTTTGATATTCCAGTCATTGGAATGGGAACAGTACGATCTTTGAAAGAGGCGAGGGCTTCTGTCTTGGCTATAGAAGCTGGAAGCACGATCGTTCTGGATAAATATGAAATGATAAAATATGCTAACGAAGCAGGTATATCCATCGTGGCAATCTAGATTGTTTGTATTATTTTAGCCTTATGAAACAGAAAGCACTCGCCAAGCTTTAACGGCAATCAAATTTTCAAGAAGCTAAAATGTTACGATTGTTTTAATAAGAGCACCCTGCGGAGTCTGACTTTAAGAGTGCTGGGGTAAAAAAATGGAAAAGAGAAAGGTTGCTGTAGTTGGGGTTGGGCATTTGGGTCAATACCATGCTGAAAAATATTCAAAATTACCCAATGTTGACCTTGTCGGAGTAGTTGATATCGATCATGAAAGGGCACTTGAGATTGCAAACCGCTTTGGCACAATGCCCTTTTTTGATTACTTAAATCTTTTAGAAAATGTAGATGCAGTGAGTATCGCTGTCCCAACCCGGTCACATTATAAGATTGCGAGGGATTTTCTAAAAAACGGGATAGATGTTTTACTTGAGAAACCTATTGCGACAACTGTTGAAGAGGCCAATAATTTGATTGAGATCGCTGAGAATAAGGATCTGATATTTCAAGTCGGTCATATAGAAAGATACAACCCTGCAATTGTTGCTGTAGAAGGTATTTTAAATAATCCGTTGTTTGTTGAATCCCATCGATTGAGCTTTTTTACGCAACGCTCTACAGATGTTGATGTAGTTTTGGATCTGATGATTCATGATATCGACATTATATTAAACCTCGTTAAGTCCGAGATAGAAAGGATTGATGCTGTAGGCATCCCTGTGCTATCTCAGAATGTGGATATTGCTAACGCTAGAATAACCTTTGCAAACGGCTGTACCGCTAATATTACTGCCAGTCGGATTTCAGAAAAGAACATGAGAAAGATCCGCATATTTCAACCAGATGCTTATATATCGATCGATTTTGCCTCAAAGAAAGTCGGGATCTACAATAAGATTGAAAACAGCGGAAAAAACGAGTGTATGCCTGAAATCGTATTTAGAAACGTAGAGATTAATGAAAAGGATTCTTTAGAAGAGGAGGTCAAGTCTTTTATAGATTGTGTGATTACAAGGAAATCTCCCCCAGTATCAGGTAATGATGGAAAAAGAGCTCTTTTAGTAGCTTTAAAGGTTGTCAAACAAATCAAACAGAGAGAAAAAGATATTCTAACAAACTTGCCCCAATTTCAAGATCCGAAATCAAGGTCACAAAAATAGCCTTACAAGAAATCTCTTAGACACAGTAGAGAGATTTATGAATCAGACTTTATAAATTAACCTCACAGAGCATCATTGGTGACATTGTGGACAGTCCTTCAAAGAAAATTCTCATAGTTGCAGGAGAAGCATCAGCAGACCTGCATGGTTCTAATTTGATTAAATCCATAAAGGAGATAAATCCCAATATACAGTTCTATGGCATTGGTGGAGAAAAGATAAGGGCAATGGGTGCTGATATACTATATGATTCTTCTGACATGGCAGTCGTTGGGATTACAGAGGTATTTTCAAAGTTAAAGACGATAATAAAGGCGCTTCGAGGGCTAAAAAAATCACTGGATTTATACCGTCCGGACCTGGCAATTTTGATTGATTATCCTGACTTTAATCTCTATCTTGCAAAGTTTGCCAGAAAGAAGGGTATCCCGGTCCTATACTATATTAGCCCACAAGTATGGGCATGGAGAAGTGGTAGAACAAAAAAGATCGCTCGATTGGTCGATAAGATGCTGGTTATTCTTCCTTTTGAGCGTAGCTTTTATGAAAAAGAGAAGATAGATGTTGAATTTGTCGGACATCCTCTGGTCGATATTGTAAATCCAAAATTTTCGAAAGATGAAGCAATACAGAGGTTTAACCTTGAAAAAGATAAGCTGACCATTGGGTTGCTTCCGGGCAGTAGAAAAAGCGAGGTGAAACGCTTATTACCAGTGATGTTAAAAGCCATGAAATTATTGGATAATAGACTGAAGAATCCACAGTTTGTATTGCCGGTTGCATCTACCATGAGCAAAACTGAAATAAAAAAAATCATAGATAAAACATATAAGAACGCAAACATCAATATTATTACTGATAATACGTATGATTTGATAAATATATCCAATGTAGTAATAGTGGCATCAGGAACAGCCACTTTAGAGGCAGCCATAATGAATTCTCCCATGGTTATTCTCTATAAGGTTTCTTCTTTAACATACTTTATCGGGAAGTTCTTGGTTAAAGTAAAGGATATTGGGCTTGTAAACCTGGTAGCAGGCAGAAGAATAGTCTCTGAATTAATTCAAAACGATGTTACTCCGGAAAGGATCGCCAATGAAGTTATAAGTATCCTGGAAAATGAAGAGGTGTGTCATAAGATGAAAAACGAGTTGTCATCGGTAAAAGGAGAGCTGGGAACCCCTGGTGCCTCTTTCAGGGTTGCTAAAATAGCTACAGATATGTTGTTATCGTAATCTAATCAGTGTCCACCCGGTTTTCCCTTCCTTATCAGAGTCGATTGCTTTGAATTTCAAAAGAAGGCAATAATAGAAATAAGGAGAGACGAATTTAAACCGGATATCGTCTTGTATTGGAAAATAGTCGATTTTTGTTATGAAAAAAACAATCACTCTCTATGTATTTAAAGAGATAATAGGGCCTTTTTCTGTTGGGCTTTTGATCTTTACTTTTATCTTTTTGACAAACAGTATCTTAAGATTAACTGAATTGGTGGTCAATAAAGGCGTAAGGCTTATTGACATCTTAAAACTTATTCTTTTTGTAATGCCATCCTTTCTTGTGTTCGCCATTCCGATGGCATTATTAATGGCTGCCCTAACGGCTTTTGGAAGGCTCTCTTCAGATAACGAGATTACAGCAATGAAGGCATCAGGAATAAGCCTTTATGAATTGGTCACTCCGATAATGATTCTATCTATTATCTGTTATTTATTAACGTCTATTATGTCAATTTATGCAGAGCCCTACGGAAACCACGCATATAAAAAATCAATCTACAATATTGCCAAGACCAAAGCAAACATCGGGATAAAAGAGAGAATATTCAATAACGATTTTGAGGGACTGGTCTTATATGTTAATGAAATAGCTGTAAAAGGTAAGAAACTAAAAGGGATTTTAGTCTCTGAGAGGAGAAAAATGGAGGAAGTGCAGACTATCGTTGCCAAAGAGGGTTATATAATCTCTGATCCTAAATCTCTCAACATTGCCTTGAGGTTGATTGATGGGAGTATTCATAGAGTCGGCAAAGAGTTAAACACTTATCAGAGGATTGCTTTTAGTAGCTATGATATAAGTTTGAGTTTAGGAACAATCATCAAAGAGAAGGGGGGATTCACCAAGAGATACAAGGAGATGTCAATCGATGAATTGCAAAGAAAGATAAAAAATCTAAAAGAAAAAAAGAAGAAATATTTCCATCCTCTTCGAATTTTATACGAAAAGTTTTCTTTTCCTTTTGCCTGTTTGGTATTTGGGCTACTGGCGGTTCCTTTGGGCATACAATCAAAACCATCAGGTAAATTCCTGGGTTTCATTGTGAGTTTAGGGGTAATCCTGACATATTATGTATTACTCACAGGAGGAGAGATTATGGCTAAGAACGGAAAGATGCCCCTCTTTATTGCCGTATGGGCTCCAAACTTTTTATTTGGGATACTGGGGCTATACATGTTATACAAAACAGCAAATGAACTACCTGTAAAATTAGTACTATGGATAAAAGGTCTACGATCTCGAGGTGAAGTGAAAAATGGAAACCTATAAGCGTTTACTCCAATTCGTAAGGCCCTACTGGTTTCGGCTTTTTGCTGCCATGATTTGCATGGTATTCGTTTCCATATTTACGAGTGCAGTTCCTTTTATAGTTAAGCCTGCATTGGATGAGCTTTTCTTTAAGAAAAATATACCTCCTCCTGTTTTGTTCCCATTAACTATTGATGAAGTATCAATGCTCCATTTAATCCCCCTGGCGATTATCTTGATTTTTTTATTTAGAGGTGCATTCGATTATGGACAATACTATTTAATGGGTTATGTGGGTCAGAAGGTCGTTACGGATATCAGAAATAGACTATATTGCCACATACAGACCTTTTCCCTCTCTTACTTGACGAAGACATCCACAGGGGTCTTGACGTCCAGAATCACGAATGATGTTAACCTGATGCAAGGAGCTGTATCGAACGCGGTTACCAGCGTCATGAAGGATTCCTTTACGCTCATCGGTTTGACTGGTGTGTGTTTCTATAGGGATTGGAAACTGGCATGCTTTGCTTTTCTGGTATTCCCTTTTGCGGTCATACCTATTGTAAAATTCGGCAGAAGACTTCGAAAGGTTAGTACTCGAAAGCAGAATATTATGGGAGGCCTGACATCACTTTTACATGAAACCATATCCGGAAACAGAATCGTTAAGGCCTTTGGTATGGAAGAGTACGAGAATAAAAGGTTTCACGATGAAAATGAACGACTGTTTCGCGCGATCATGAAGAGTTATCAAATTCGTGCGATGTCATCTCCGGTGATGGAATTAATAGGAGGATTGGGAGCTGCTTTGGTTATTTTTTATGGTGGATACGCTGTTATGAAAGGATACTCAACCCCGGGCAACTTTTTTTCCTTCTTAACGGGTATTATTATGTTATATGAGCCGGTGAAGAGGCTTAGCAGAATAAATAACATTGTCCAGGAAGGTATGGCTGCTGCCATTAGAACTTTTGATGTCCTTGATACTGAGCCTGAGATTAGAAATAAAAAAGACGCAAAACCCCTTTCTCCAATTTCAAAAGGCATAGAATTTAAAAACGTTTTATTTAAGTACGATGATGAATTGGTATTAAAAAACATGAACCTAAAGGTAAATATCGGTGAGGCGATTGCCCTTGTGGGTATGAGTGGTGCAGGAAAGACAACAATAGTAAATCTCATCCCTCGTTTCTATGATATTTCGGATGGGGCGATATTAATAGACGGTACGGATATCAGAGATGTTACTATTGAGTCTCTCCGTTCACAAATTGCTATTGTATCCCAGCAAACGATTCTATTCAACGATACAATAAGAAACAATATTGCCTATGGAGATATCGACAGGTCTGAGGAGGATCTGTTCAGGGCTTCTAAGGCTGCCAATGCGTATGGTTTTATTATGGCAATGCCTCAGGGTTTTGATACTGTAATTGGAGAACAGGGAGTGAAGATTTCCGGTGGACAGAGACAGAGAGTATCCATAGCGAGAGCGATATTGAAAAATGCACCTATCTTGATACTGGATGAGGCAACCTCCTCTATAGATACGGAATCAGAGATTGAAGTCCAAAAAGCATTGGAAAATCTCATGAAGGATCGAACCACTTTCATTATTGCCCATCGGCTTTCTACGGTTCGAAATGCAGACAGGATCCTGGTTATTGAAGATGGAGAAATCGTGGAACAGGGCCCCCATGAAGAGCTTTTTAAAAAGAACGGAGAGTATACGAGAATTTGCGAATTGCAGTTTGGAGACACTGAAGCAATTATACAAAACAACGCATCCGAATCCAACTCGAATAACAAGTTAATAGAGACTGTTACGAAAAAACTTGCAACTGATTGATAAGTAAGGATAAACGTACTATTTTTTGATCGACCTAATAACAGTCCGAATCCAGATGATTTGACTCTAAATATCTGCTATATTCTGCTCCGAAAGAAATGGAATATATGAATAAGGACACAAAACAACGGTTCGATGTAGACCCCAAAAAGCTAGTGTTTTGTCATCTATGTAATGTCGCAAAGATGACCGTCATTCCCGCGGAAGCGGGAATCCATAAGATTGTGCGTCAGCTATGGATTCCCGCCTTCGCAGGAATGACATTGGTGGTGTTTTACTTTCTTTCACATCAAACACTTGATACATGACACGACACTAGATTTTCAGGTTTTTTTCGGAACAGTCTCTAATATGAAAGTTAAAAAGATTAAAAGGAAGATCGAAAAAAGAATAAAAGTCATTATCGCACCTTTGCTTATAAGTTCAATCATTCGATTCATATCCTTGACTTTGAGGATAACGGAACATGACCCGGAAAATGTTAGACAGCTTTGGGAAAAAGGCAGGAGCGTAATCGTCGTGTTTTGGCATGGAAGGTTGCTTATGGTTCCAATGTTGTTCAAACGCTACAAGGAAAGGAAAGTATATGGACTTACGAGCCACCACAATGATGGAGAGATAATTGCCAGATCCGGTCAACTTTTAGGGTACGAGGCAATTCGGGGGTCAACTGGAAAAGGAGGGCTTTCTGCTTTACGAAAGATGATTCGAGTATTAAAGAGCGGCTCTGATTTGACCTTGGCTCCAGATGGACCCAATGGCCCAAGATATAAAGTTCAAAGAGGGGTTATTGACCTGGCAAGGTTGAGCGGCGCTCCCATACTTCCAATGGCTTTCAGTTCCTCTAAAAAGAAGATATTTAACACCTGGGATGCCTTTTTATTGCCTTTCCCTTTTTCAAAAGGCGTCTTTGTCTGGGGAGAGCCAGTCTCTATTGATAATAATAATGACAAAGAATACCTGAAAGACAAAAGAAGGATGTTGGAAGAGAGGCTAATTTCCATCACCAATATGGCTGACAGTTACTTTAAAAAGGATAGAGATGTATCTGCTCTATAATCTCGTATTGATATTAGGCTCTATATTTGTCTTCCCTTATTATTCCATAAAAATGCTAAGAACCGGTAAGTATCGTAAGAGCGTTCTTCAAAAGATCGGTTTTATATCAGGGAAATCTATAAATAACCTCGCTGGAGAAAATCCCGTATGGATTCATGCGGTTTCAGTAGGAGAAGTGCTCTCATCCGTATCGATAATCAAGATGATTAAAGAGCAATACCCCGGTAAAAGAATAATCCTTTCTACTATAACAGAGACAGGGAATTACACTGCAAAATCCAAACTGAATGGCATAGATGGAATTATTTATTTCCCTTTAGACTATATGTGTGTTGTCAGAAGAGTTATAGATGCCATTCGTCCTCAGTTATTCATAATCGTTGAGACCGATATCTGGCCGAATTTTTTAAGATATCTAACGAAGCGTAATGTCCCCTCTATCCTCATAAATGGCAGGGTTTCGCCCAGATCATATCGAAGGTATAAATGGTTTAAAGGTTTTTTTGAGAAAGTATTGCGCCATATCTCTGCCTTCTCCATGCAGTCGAGTGTAGATTCTGACAGGATAATAGAGATTGGGGCAGATCATTCAAAGGTAAAGACAACAGGAAATCTCAAATTCGAACAAGAGGTCCATCACCTAACTACCTTAGAGAAAGAAGATATATTTCGCTCTTTGGGATTGAAACCAGGCCGGAAGGTTTTTATAGCGGGCAGTACCCACAAAGGAGAAGAAGAGTTAATACTGGACGTCTTTGAAGTGATCAAGAGAGAGTTTCCTGATCTGATATTGATTCTGGCACCTCGAAACCCCGAAAGGTTTACAGAAGTTGAAGATTTAGTATCCAAACGGAACCTCAATTGGGTAAAAAGGACGAAGATTGATGCGGATGTCAATCCGACCTCCCCTGAGCTGGTTATACTGGATACTATAGGAGAACTGTCCAGGATATACAGTATTGGACTTCTGGTCTTTGTAGGAGGAAGCCTTGTAAAAATCGGAGGGCATAACCTATTGGAACCGGCAGCACATAAGAAACCCATTCTATTTGGCCCTTATGTGCATAACTTTTTAGAAATATCCAAAGTGTTGATAGATAGTGGGGGAGGGATTCAGGTTAAGGATAAAGAGGGGTTTATTTTTCATCTAAGAAGGTTGCTGGATGATCCATCTCTTTTACAGAAGTTGGGAGAAGCAGCCTATAGTGTCATCGAGAAGAATCAAGGGGCAACTATGAAAAATATGGAGATAATAGATGCTTTCATAGGCCATAAAAATACTGAGGCCACAAGATTATAAAAGATGAGCCTAAGAACTTTTTCCGAAAGAATTATTTATGGGAGACATGACAAGAAATATATAGAAATACTCCTGTTTCCCTTATTGCTGATTTCTTTACTTTACAAGTGTGGTGTTCAGTTAAGATCTTGGCTATACCAAAGGGGTATCTTCCAGTCAAAGGAACTTCCCTGTAAGGTCATAAGCGTTGGGAACATCTCTCTGGGTGGATCCGGCAAGACCCCTACAACCCAATATATTGCAAACCTATTAAAAGAGAATCACATTAGGGTTGCAGTACTGAGCAGGGGATACAAAAGCAAAGGAAATAACAGGATAAATCTTGTATCAGATGGCAATAGGGTTTTATTGACTCCAAAAGAGGCCGGTGATGAACCCTATATGTTGGCAAAAAGACTAAACGGCGTTCCAGTATTGACCTCGAAGGATCGGTATCATTTGGGGAAATATGCAATCGAGCATTTTAAGAGCAGGGCATTGATCTTAGATGATGGTTTTCAACATATAGGGCTTAAAAGGGACCTGGATATCCTTTTGATAGGCTCAAATACAATAAATGGACGTAATTATCTTTTTCCAAGAGGGATACTTAGAGAACCAATAAAAAGCGTAAAACGAGCGGATCTCTATCTCATTACAAAGGTAAAAGACCGGGATGAGTATGAGAAACTGAGTCGAATAACAAGAGATATGAAAGAAGACGCGAAAGTCTTTTATGGTTATTTTAAGGCTGAAGGCTTAATAGACTCCTGTGGAGGAAAGAAGGGCTTAGATTACTTAAACGGCAAAAGGGTTTTGGCTTTTTCCGGGATTGCGAATCCGCAATACTTCACCGCGTTATTGAAAGAGCAGGGAGCAATTGTAGTTAAGGAATTGATTTTCCCAGACCATCATTGGTATTCATCAAATGATTATAAGAAAATAGAGCGAACCTCTAAAGAAGTGGATTTTAGTGTAACAACTGAGAAGGATATTATGAAGATGGACAGCTCATTTTTTCATAAGGTTAAGGCTTTTGCACTCACTATAGGGTTATGTATAGACAGAGAGGAAGATTTTAAAGCGTTTTTATTGAGTAGAGTACTTGAGCAATAAGAAATTCAATATGAAAGTAAAGAATAAAAGGGAGATAGACTTCAATAAAATAGAGAAAATACTGATTCGGTCGACGAATTGGATCGGTGATGTTGTCCTTACTCTACCGGCAATCGCAAGTATAAGAAAGAACTTTCCCCAATCCTATATTGCCATATTGTGTAAATCCTGGGTGGCCCCATTACTGGACTGTAATACTACAAATATAAATGAGGTTATTCTCTACGACCAGGAAGGGATACACAGTGGAATTAAAGGAAGGCTGAGATTGGCCGGAGATTTAAGGAGAAAGGAGTTTGATTTAGCGATTCTTTTACAGAACGCTTTTGATGCTGCTCTTATAACTTTTTTGGCAGGGATTCCTCTAAGGGCAGGTTATAACACCGATGCCAGAGGATTTCTGTTGACAAACAAGGTAATATTAGACAGATCATCGCTGAAGAAACATCAGGTTTTTTATTATCTGGATCTGTTAAAGGCATTGGGAATGGATGTGATACAAGCGAATCCCAATGTGGAAATTTCTAAAGAAGCTGCCAATGGGGCAGTAGAAATATTGGATTCTTTCAATATAGAAGATGGTGAATTGTTGATAGGTATTAACCCGGGGGCATATTTCGGGTCTGCAAAAAGATGGCTCCCTGAAAGATATGCTCAATTATCGGATATGATCTGTGAAGGTTTTGATGCCAGGGTTTTACTTTTTGGCAGTGAAGGAGATAAAGACTCGTTAAATATAATATTTCAAAATGATGAATCAAAAATTATAAACCTTATCGGGAAGACATCGCTTTTAGAGGCGATGACTCTGATAAAGAAGTGCAGTCTTTTTATAACAAATGACTCAGGATTAATGCATCTGGCTGCCTCTATGAGTATCCCTCTAATTGCAATCTTTGGGTCAACCGATCCTGCTGCAACCTCTCCATTGGGCAATACCAGTGTTATTCTTAGAAAGAAAGTGGATTGCAGCCCCTGTCTGAAGAAAGTATGCCCAACAGATCATCGATGTATGAAGTTGATTGATGTTGACGAAGTATACCAGCATGTAAGGCGAATCCTGAAAAAAGGGGTCTTATATCATGCAGAATGAATCCCGGGGGCATATCGCTGTTTTTATGGATAGAGATGGAACGATAATTGATGAATTGGGCTTCTTAAAAGATCCGAATGATTTGAATATAATACCAGGCGCTGTGGATGCAATCAGTTTGATCAACAGGGCTCAGATGAAAGCAGTTATTGTCACGAACCAGTCAGGAGTGGCCAGGGGGTATTTCTCTGAAGAAACACTAGAAAAGATTCATCAAAGATTGAAAGAGATATTAATGAAAAAAGGTGCTTACATAGATGCAATATACTATTGTCCCCACCATCCTGAAGAGGGCCATCCAGAATACCGAAAGAGATGTAACTGCCGCAAGCCGTATTCAGGAATGCTTGATTTGGCCGCAAAAGACTTATCGGTAGATTTGGAGCATTCTTATGTTGTCGGTGATAAGATAATCGATATTAAACTCGCACATCGCGTGGGAGCTAAAGGGGTTCTTGTCTTAACAGGATACGGTAAAGTTGAGGTGGAATTATTAGATGACGCTCTAAAGTTGAGACCTCATTATATTGCAAAGGATATACTCGAAGCAGTAAACTGGATTCTATTCGATCTGGGCAAAAAAGTGTAATGAAAATATTGATTGTAAAATTAAGTGCGATCGGCGATGTGGTTCATACCCTTCCCTGTCTGGAATCTCTGCGAGCAGCATATCCTGAAAGTCAGATTACATGGTTGATAGAAGAGGATGCCAATGAGATAATTAAAGGGCATCCTTGCTTAGATCATGTGTTGGTTTCCAGAAGAAAAACCTGGATAAAAAACATCTTTAAGCCGTCTAAATCGATTCAAACGATCCATGAGATAGGCTCATTTATTAAAGAGTTGAGAAGAAAAGATTACGATATTGTTGTCGATTTTCAGGGACTTTTTAAAAGCGGGGTACTCACACGTTTAAGTGGTTCTAAAAGAAGGGTAGGTTATGATAAGTCTCGAGAATTTAGCTATTTTTTTCTAAATGAAAGGGTTTTACCGTATAATCAGGATTTGCATGCAGTACAAAGATATATTAACCTTGCCAGATATTCGGGGGGCAAGGCAATTGAGCCGAAGTTTTTCATCCCAATACAAGAGGATAATATTAAATGCGTTAAGAAATTTTTAATAGAAAACAACATAAAAGAAGGGGATAGGATAATAGCCATAAATCCAGGTTCAGGATGGGATACCAAGCTATGGGGGTGGGAAAGATTTAGTGCTTTGTCCGATAGGATAATCGACACTCTTGATGCTCGGATTGTTTTAACCGGTAGTGAAAATGACCGCTCATTGATAGATGCGATCTCTAATAAAATGCAGGGGGCAGTATGTAATACGGCCGGAAGGATGAGTTTGAAAGATCTGGCGTATCTTTTAAGCCTGGTGGATTTGATGGTTACAACGGATACAGGGCCAATGCATATTGCATCAGCAATGGAAACTCCAACAATAGCCCTCTTTGGGCCGACAGCGCCTTGGAGGACAGGGCCTTATGGTAATAATCATACAATTATAAAAAGCAATCTTGAGTGCAGTCCCTGCTTCAAGAAAAGATGCGATACAACAAAATGTATGGAGGAGATCACTGTCGATAGAGTACTATCTGCAGTATCAGAAAAATTAAGCTCATTGGAAAATATGTAACAGTTTAGCACAATAAGGCTTTCCCCTTGTGGTTAAAAGATCAGATCAGAGGAATGCATACATAAATTTAAAAGGAGGTATAATGAGTATTAGCAAAGAGCTATTGGATATATTGGCATGCCCAAAATGTAAGGGTGATATATACATAAATGAGAAAGAAGATGGGCTGATCTGTGATAAGTGCAAGTTGATGTATGAAATTAAGGACGATATTCCGGTTATGCTCATTGATGAGGCAAAACCAATATCGTAGTAAAATCAATATGCCCCACTGGATAAGAGGTATGCCTTCTAGAATATTAATAATAAAGATGAGATATATTGGGGATACTATACTTATTACACCTTTGCTGAAGGCCTTGAAAGATGGTATACCGGATGCCTTTATAGATATTTTGGTTAATAAAGATACACATCAGATGTTGGCCGATAACCCATATTTAAATAATACATGGATATTCGATTACCATAGATCAAGAAAAAGGCTCGGTTATAATCTGAAGTTTTTTTTAAATATTAGAAGGCAAAGATACGATACTGTGATTGACTTAACCAACAATGATCGTTCCTCACTGATTACTTTTTTGTCAGGGGCTTCTTTAAGGATCGGATATCAGAAGAGGCATTTAATTCGGCAAAGATTGTTTTACAATAAGATAATAGATCAGAAAATGAAGAATATTCATATTGTTGACTATCATCTGAAGGCTGCTGAAGAGATGGGTTTGCCCGTTTTGGATCGGAAACCTTTTATTGTAGTCCTACCTGAAAAAATAAGAGATATCGAACGGAAACTCTATGATTATATCGGCTTAAAAGCAGATGAACCTTTTGTCATTATTCACCCCGGGGCAAGACGCTGGTATAAGAGCTGGCCTGTTGAGAAATTTGCAATGCTCGCTGATTCTATCATAGAAGAATACAATATCCATGTCGTACTGGCTGGGAATGAAAATGACGAAGCAGTTGCTTTAAAGATAAGATCGAACATGAAAGAGAATGCAATAAATATGGTGGGTAAAGTCTCTCTGTCAGAACTTCCCTCATTTGTGAAAAAGGCGCTCTGTTTAATTGGGAATGATTCAGCAGCTATCCACATCGCCACATCAGTAGGAACTCCTGTAATAGCTCTTTTTGGGCCAACAGATTGGAGATGCTGGGGACCTCTGAGAGATCATGATCGTGTCTTTGCTGCGGAATTTTCATGTAGACCATGCGGTCATACTCGCCCTGATTGTCCTTTTGGGGACAGTTACTGTATGAGTGAAATAAACTTTGAACAGATTTGGCCTGCAGTCAAGGATACGATTTCTGCAAGACTGAAAAGAGAAAGATGAGACTTTTAAGGGTTGCATGGGAGTATAAAGAATCTTAATGGGTGAAAAAGCAAAATTGGCATTTTGTCTTTTTAAGTATTTTCCATTTGGCGGTTTGCAGCGGGATTTTATGCAAATCGCAAATGTTTGCCTAACGCGTGGTCATCAAGTAGATGTATATAGTAGCTCCTGGAAGGGAAAGATTCCTGATGGTCTAAAGGTTTCAATAATCTCGGCTTCGGGTTTTACAAACCACCGGCGTTGTGAATCTTTTGCGAAAAGGCTAAATGAATCTTTATCTACAGGCAATTATAATGCTGTTGTCGGATTCAATAAGATGCCTGGGCTGGATGTATATTTTGCAGCGGATACTTGTTTTGCTGCTAAGGCGCTTACAAGAAGCTTTTGGTATCGTTTGACTCCACGCTGTCGGAGTTATTTGCATTTAGAACGAGCGGTTTTTAATAGAGGCTCAAAGACAGAAGTATTGTTGATCTCAGAAAATGAGAGAGACCTTTTTATGCAATACTATGGAACCGACGAAAACCGTTTCCACATGTTGCCTCCAGGGATAGAAGAAGATCGTTTTGCGCTTTACGATAAAAATGATGTATTTACTGAGCTAAGCAGCGAGTTCTCTATTGAGTTGAATCAAAAAATCGTATTAATGATCGGTTCTAGCTTTAAGACCAAGGGGGTTGACCGTGCAATCAGAGCACTATCCGCATTGCCCTCAAATCTTCGCAAAGAAACGATTTTAATGATCGTTGGTGAAGGTAAAGCAAGACCCTTTAATAGAATGGCCGGCCGTATGGGAGTTTTAGATAAGGTGCACTTTGCAGGGGGACGTGAAGATATACCAAGGTTTTTACAGGCAGCCGATCTTTTATTACACCCTGCATATCAAGAAACAGCAGGAATCGTTTTAATAGAAGCCATGGCTGCCGGGTTACCGGTTCTAGTAACCGACACCTGTGGATACTCCAGCCATGTTGAACGTGCGGGTGCTGGAAAGATTATCCCTTCGCCCTTCAGACAGGATACACTCAATGAAATGTTGGCCTCCATGTTGGCTTCTAATAGAAAAAACGGGTGGGGGAAAAATGGCAGAGATTATATCAACAAAATAGGTGTCTTCAATCGATGGGAAAAGGCTGCGGATGTTATTGAAGAGGTGGCAACGTGATCGTATTGCCAGAGAGTTGGATTGAGCGCTTCGAAGGCGAGGATATCTTCAAGCAGCTATTCAATTTACAAGGTACCCTCTATCGAGAAAAAGAGGGACGCAAGACACTACGCTTTTCTTTTAATGGTAAATATTATTTTACAAAAATCCATCGCGGTGTAGGATGGAAAGAGATAATAAAGAATTTGTCACAATTGCGTCTGCCGGTCTTCAGTGCTCAGAATGAATGGAACGCAATAAAGCGTCTGGATCAATTCGGCATCAAAACCATGCGTTTGGTTGGATACGGTAAAAGAGGCTGGAATCCTGCACGGTTACAATCCTTTGTGATCGTGGAAGAATTAGAAAACACCATAAGCCTTGAAGATTTATGTGGAAGCTGGGCCTCGTCTAAACCGAGTTATGCCCTAAAAAGGGCGTTGACAATAGAAGTGGCAAAAATTGCCAGAACACTGCATGAAAACGGAATGAACCATCGGGATTTTTATATTTGCCATTTCTTACTCGATGTATCAAATGGTAAAGACTCTATCAATCCTAACTCTTTACATCTTTATCTGATTGATCTGCATCGCATGAAGATAACGCGTAAAACATCATGGCGCAATCGAGTGAAAGATATCGCCGCCTTGTACTTTTCCAGCATGGACATCGGTTTAACGAAGCTGGATTTAATGCGTTTTATCAGGATATATCAAAGGAAGCCATTGCGAGAGACTCTGTATAAAGATAGGTTTTTTTGGTGGTACGTTAGAAGACGTGCAATTTCGCTTTATCGAAAGGAGTTCCATAGAGAACCCGCAGTTATTTGGTAATATATCGGGAGCTTCAAATAAGTGAATACACTTATACACATTGGTTACCATAAAACA
>JAUXFK010000156.1 GCA_030623035.1 Deltaproteobacteria bacterium
CGGCCTCCTGATATTGTTAGGCTCAACTTTTAAGATTTCTGTAACTTTCTATATTATCAATAACTTTAGCTCACTTTAGGCACTTTTAACTTTAGGCACTCCCTCATAACTACTGTAACGGTAGAACCTTTTTATGGTACCACTACCTGAGGTAGTGCTTTAAGCCGATTAATCAAAGGAGGTAATATTTTGAAAGAGATATTCGTTAATATCAAAAACTGCCTCGGCTGTAAATCTTGCGAACTGGCATGCACCGTTGAGCATTCTCAATCGAAGAGCCTATTCGGGGCACTTTCAGAAAGCCCCCTTCCAAAGAAGAGGGTCTATGTGGAGTATGGAGACGGTAAGAATATCCCTCTTCAGTGTCGCCACTGTCAGGAGGCCCCCTGTGTAGATGCATGCATATCCGGGGCATTGAAGTGGGACAGCCAGGCAAACCTGGTTACCCATGACAGGGAAAGATGTGTGGGCTGCTGGATGTGCATTATGGTCTGCCCTTTTGGTGTAATAGGCAGGGAAAAGGACGCAAAGGTAGCAATAAAATGTGACCGTTGTACTGAAAGGGACGTGCCTGCCTGTGTTGAGGCGTGTCCGAGCGGTGCTCTGGTATTTACCACATTGGAAGAGACTGAAAAGCTAAGAAGAAAAAATGTCGCAAATGCAATATAACCTGTTTTAAGGAGGTTTAATATGGATATAGAAGATCGAGCATCCAGTCGCTCTGTTGATCTTGCAAGCCAGATCATGTTACAGGAAGCTGAAAGACAGGGGATAAAGACCGCTTGGGACCGTTTTGAGGCACAGCAGCCTCAATGCGGTTTTGGAGAATTGGGTATCTGTTGCCGAAACTGTACTATGGGCCCCTGTCGCATCGACCCCTTTGGGGAAGGGCCCAACCAGGGTGTATGCGGAGCTACAGCCGATATAATCGTTGCACGAAACCTGCTTCGAATGATTGCCGCAGGAGCAGCAGCCCACTCCGATCATGGCAGGGACATTACCCATACATTACTCTTAACCGCTGAGGGAAAAAGCGGGGGTTATGAAATCAAAGACGAGGCAAAGCTGAATGCCATAGCCACCGAGTATGGCATCGCAACAGAAGGAAGGGGAAAAAAGGAGATTGCTTACGAACTGGCACAAGCTGTATACGCAGAGTTCGGCAAACAGGAAGGCCCTATACGGTTTACCCGCCGTGCGCCTTCAAAGCGTGTTGAGTTATGGCAGAAGCTGGGAATCGATCCCAGGGGTGTTGACCGGGAGGTGGTAGAGGCTTTGCACCGTACCCACATCGGAGTGGATAACGACTATGTCAACCTGATACTCCATGGGCTGAGAACAGCCCTCAGCGATGGATGGGGCGGATCCACGATCGCCACTGAACTGTCCGACATCCTTTTCGGTACCCCAAAACCCATAAGATCAATGGCGAATCTAGGCGTTCTTAGTTCAGATAAGGTGAATATCATCGTTCACGGGCATGAACCTACCTTATCCGATATGATCGTAGCAGCAGCCAATGATTCGGATCTCATATCACTGGCTAAACAGAAGGGGGCAAACGGTATAAACATAACCGGTATCTGCTGTACAGGTAACGAGGTCTTGATGCGACACGGCATCCCCATTGCCGGCAACTTCCTGCAACAGGAGCTTGCAATCATCACCGGAGCTGTGGAGGCCATGGTTGTGGATGTACAGTGTATTATGCCGGCCATTACCAGCCTGACCGGATGCTTTCATACGAAGATAATATCAACCTCGCCAAAGGCCAAATTCCCAGGGGCTACTCATATAGAATTTCATGAAGATAATGCACTTGACATTGCGAAAGAGATAGTAAAGACAGCCGTGGAAAACTACCCTGCGCGCAATACTTCACAGGTTAAGATTCCGGATGTGAAGACAGAGTGTATGGTGGGTTTCAGTGTAGAGGCCATTATAAATGCACTGGGAGGCAGCCTGGATCCTCTCCTCGATGCCATAAAGTCGGGGGCTGTTAAAGGTATTGTTGGTATTGTGGGCTGCAATAACCCTAAGATACAGCATGACTATAGCCATATTAATCTGGCTAAAGAGTTAATCAAGAACGATATCCTGGTGATAAATACCGGTTGTAATGCCATAGCGTGTGCCAAAGCCGGCCTGCTCCTGCCAGAGGCAGCGGATCAGGCAGGGGGCGGCCTGAAGGGGGTATGTCAGTCACTCGGTATCCCACCTGTGCTCCATATGGGCTCATGTGTTGATATAAGCCGAATCCTGACAGCATGTGCAGCTATTGCAAATGCATTAGGCGTTGACATCAGTGATCTTCCAGTTGCAGGCGCAGCTCCGGAATGGATGAGTGAAAAGGCAGTGAGTATCGGAACCTATGTTGTTGCCTCTGGTATATACACTGTTCTTGGAACCGTACCACCGATACTGGGAAGTGCAAATGTAACCAAACTCCTTACTGAAGGGGCCGAAGATGTGGTTGGCGCCAAGTTTGCTGTAGAGATCGACCCGTTCAAGGCTGCAAAGCTTATCCTCGATCATATTACTGCAAAGCGAAAAGCCCTGGGCATATAAACCATAGGAGGGATTTGGTATGAGATACGTAATTATAGGCAATAGCGCTGCCGGGGTGAGTGCGGCCGAAACGATTCGGGATATAGACCGAACCTCACCTGTTTCTATAATATCGGACGAACCCCATACCTTTTACAGTAAGAGCCTCCTGCCTGATCTCATTTCAGGCAAAGTCTCCAAAGAAAAGACTCTCTTGCGCAATGAGACCTTTTATAAAGACCTGGGGATCAAGGCGATCCTGGGAGAAAAGGTAGAACGGATATCTCCTGACAAGAACAGCTTAACCCTCTGTAGTGGCAAAGAAATTGGGTATGATAAGCTCCTCATTGCCACAGGCGTCAGTCCAAAGGTGATGATAGACATCGATAAAAAAGCAGACAATTTCTATACTGTTAGAACCTTAGAGGATACCATCGCCTTAAGAGAAGCCGCTATAAAAGCAAAGCGAGCTACAGTCATCGGGGCAGGACTCATCGGATTGAAGATCGCTACAGCTTTACATTCATTGGGGCTTGACATTACGGTTTTAGGCAAATATGAAATCCTATTGCCCAGGGTTATGGATACGACTGCCGGAGAAATACTGAAAGATCTATTTGAAGACCATGGGGTTAAGGTTTTTACAGAGGTTAAGGTGTCCGGTGTGAATGCGGATGGTGTCCAATTGTCCGATGACCGATCGATTGCAAGCGATATCGTTGTCATGGCTGCAGGGGTGAAACCGAATATCGATTTACTTGAAGGGACAGAGGTTTCGGTTAATCAAGGCATAATCACAGACTCACATATGAGGACAAATCTGGACAATATCTATGCTGCAGGGGATGTGGTAGAGGACAAAGACATGCTGGGTGAAGGCAAGGGGTTTTTAAACCCTATCTGGCCCAAGGCCGTACTTCAAGGAAGGATCGCCGGTGCAAATATGGCCGGGAGAAAAAGAGATTTTGCAGGCTCCATGATGATGAATTCAGTTGAGTTTTTTAACACACCTCTGATTTCAGCAGGTATCATCCAACACGGGCAAGACCTCTATCAGGATGAAGTCGTAACATTCAATAAAAAAGACAGGATATATCAAAAACTCATCTTTGAAAAGGATCGTCTGAAAGGGGCGGTTATGCTTGGAAAGATCGATAAGGCAGGGGTCATAACGAATCTCATAAGAGAACAAAGAGATACGTCCTCAATTAGAGGAAGGCTTTTATCCGAGAACTTTGGTTATGGGGATACCTTGAAGACTAAAGAGGCACAGTGCAGTTGGATCATTTGATTGGTAGATATAAAGCGTCCTTTTCATAATCTAACTCGTGTCCATCCAGAAATGGCCCTTTTGCTCATTTCCGGACGGACACTAACCCTTCTTGACTTTTTTATGATTAGCTGGCATATATTTTCTAAAAAGGAGGTTCGGGTAGATGTCAAAAGAAGAAGAACATAACAGGGCTAAATCGCTCAGTGAAAGAGGGTCTTCCTTTATAGAACAGGGTGATTATGACAGTTCCCTAACGTGTCTTTCCGAGGCGCTTGAGATATTTACCCGGTTGGAGGACAGAGAAAATCAGGCCGTTCAATTGAATAAAATGGCCCATGTATATATGCGCATTAAGGATCATGAAAGGGCAATTGACACTTACAAAGCCTCTTTTTCGTTATTTCAAAAGATGGAGGACCCTTATCGCCAGGCAATGGTCTTGAACAATATTGGACACACTCAGGTTCAATGCCGCCAGTTCGACAATGCCCTCAATAGTTTCAAAGAATCCTGCAAAATATTTAAAAACCTGGAGGACAGCCGTTGTGTGGCAGATCAGTTGGGAAATATCGGCTCTGTATTGAGAGACATGAGTGCATATGATGAAGCATTGCAAAACTACTATGATGCCCTGCCCATATATGAAGAACTGGGCGATAGCTTGGGGATAGCAAATCAGTTCAGTAATATCGGTTATATATGTGCAATGAAAAAGGACCCTTGTAAGGCCTTGGAATGGTTTGAAAAGGCCTTACCTCTTTTCGAGGAAACAAATGAAACCCAAAGGGCTGACTTTGCAAGGAAAAACATTGAAAACCTCAAACGTTTTATAAAATAGAAAGGTACTTCAATATGAAAGGTCTAGAACTTTCAGAAAACTATTTCCGTGATCTTGGGCTACCGATGATAAAAGAGAAGTTCGCTCATTATGCTGACCGGATAGCCGCCGGTCTCGTGGGGGATGGCTCTGAGTGCCTCGGTTTTGACGATGAAATCTCGCAGGACCATGACTGGGGACCCAGTTTCTGTATCTGGCTGACGGCTGAGGACTTCAATACAATCGGCCGGGCACTACAAGAGGAGATACGGAACCTACCACAGTCCTATGGTGGTTTCTCCCCTCGAAAGGTCAGTGATTGGGGTGCAGGGAGGGTTGGTGTACTCGAAATATCCCAGTTCTACTGCAACTTTATCGGTCAAAATACGATCCCTTCTCAATTACAGGATTGGCTTTTTATACCGGAAGATGCACTGGCTACATGTACCAATGGGAAGGTCTTTTGTGACCCCCTGGGAGAATTCAGCAGATGGAGGGAGAGATTGCTCGAATTCTACCCGGAAGATATAAGGCTCAAAAAGATGGCCTCCCGCTGTATGACCATTGCTCAGTCAGGGCAGTACAATTTCCAGCGCTGTATCCAGAGGAAAGAGTATTTTGCTGCCCAGTATGCAGAGACCAAATTCTGTGCGGATGTGATCTCAATGATCTTTCTTTTAAACAGGAGATATACCCCTTTCAACAAGTGGATGCACCGGGCGCTCAAAGACCTCCTCCTTTTGGGCCGGATTATTCATCAAAAGATAACAGAGATTGTTACATCCAAAGACTATGATCGTAAATTCGCATTAATTGAAGAGATAAGCAGGATAATCATCGATGAACTGAGGAATCAGGAACTCAGCGATTCGAAAAGCGGGTTTCTTCTCGATCATGGTCCGCAAATCCAAAATAAGATAAAGGATGAACAATTAAGACAGAGAAATGTTTGGATAGGCTAATGTCAAAAATCTTTAAGAGCCTTTTAAAACAGGTTCTATCAAGGTAAGGAGAGGGTTATGAAAAATATTCTTGTAATTGGCGGAAGTTATTTTGCTGGAAGAGTCTTTGTTGAAGAACTCGTAAAAGAATCGGATTATTCTATATACGTTCTGAACAGGGGCAATCGCCCACTGAATATGGAAGGCGTGAAAGAAATCGTGTCTGACAGAAATGATGTTGAACGAATGGAGGGAGTGCTGCCCTCATTGGATTGGCATGCAGTTGTGGATTTCTGTGCTTATAACGCGACAGATATTGAAAATACCTTCTATGTCTTACCCCAGCATTCGGTGGATCATTATATCTATATCAGTACAACCTCAATATACAGGGACACCTTTGATTTACCGGTAAAAGAAGACTATCCAAAGCTAATAGGCCCACAGCCTGAACTGGGCCCTGCCTCAGATTATGCCTTTGACAAGCTGCGCGCAGAAATAGAGGTGATTGAACAATGCAAGGAAAGGGGTATTCGTTATACCTCCATGCGTCCTGCCATCATTTACGGCAAGTATAACTATGCGCCAAGGGAGAGTTACTTTTTTGACCTGATAAACCAGAATCAGATCATTGCCATTCCCGATAATAACCTCGCTCTTTTCCAATTTATATCCGTATGGGATATTGCAAGGATCCTTATCATGTCTCTTGGAAATGAAAAGGTCTTTGATCAGGCCTTCAATCTCTCTGCTTGTGAGTTGATCTCTTACGGAAGGTTAATAGAGGTACTCAAGGAGATTACACAAAAGCGGATTGCAACGAAAACCATGAGCATCAATGTTATCGACCAGGAACGTATACCATTGCCTTTTCCTTTGGACCAGCACCTGATCTATTCAGGAACCCTGATTCAACAGGTATTGGGTTTTGAGTATACCCCTTTTGTAGAGGGTATGAAAAAAACATATGATCATTATATTCAAAATTCAAAGTGATACTTTAACCGGCTGCTGCCCAAATCCCTTTGAGTATCAGCCTGTAAAGAATCGGTAAAAAAGGAGGGAATGCTTATGTCTCAAAAAAATGACATGGTTGAAAACATCCTGGATATTGAACTGAAGATGTTTTTAACGGTTTCCACTCGTCAGAAGGCGAGCTGTCAAGAAGATCCGGATAGTTTTAAAAGGACAAGAAGGGCACAATTTCTTACATGGGCTGAAGATACACTAAAAAGTTACCTGAACGACCTACAGACAGCCGAGAAGGACTCTGTTAATCTGATGACCCAAAAATACGCCCGCATGGACAACCTCATTCCCACGCTGAACGACAACCCCCTGATTGAAAAGATCACTAAGATCCAATTCAAATGGCAAAAGAAGATGTTCCTCAAATATCCCTGTTTTATGGGTAGGGGGCGTTCGCTCTCCAGTGAAGAAGATACAGCCTTTCAGACCTCTTTTGAGACATATCTGCGAGGGGAATTGGAAACTTACTCAGGTGAGACTCTAACCTGTCTGTACAAGGATGTTACAGATCATCTCGAAAAGGACGAGAGCATGACCGAGAGACTCTACTTTTGCATGGTAGAAGAATACGGTTACAAGTCACTTGACGAGGCTGAAGAAGTCGCAAAAAAACGTATGGAGTAAATGCC
>JAUXFK010000044.1 GCA_030623035.1 Deltaproteobacteria bacterium
CTTTCTAACTGTCAAATCTGTAACCTACCATAAATAGGGAGTTTATTCTTTAGAGTTAACTTTATAATCATCTTAATTTTTGCCAGACCTGCAAATCTCTATACGTTTTTATTTTTCTTTGTGCCACCGTGCCTTTGCCCCTCTGTGCCTGAGTAGTTACTGCATTTAAACCTCTCTGCGTTCATCTGTGTGAATCTGTGGCTGAATAGTTACTCAAGATGTTCAAAAAGCAAAATCACTGTATTGAAAAACAAAGAAGAGAAAGTTTAGATACTGAGAACCTTTACCCTCTTTTTTGTAAGGATCAGGTCATAGATGAATCTGGTTACGAATATTGCAGTGAACAGGCTTGCTGCAATACCGATACTCAGCGTGACTGCAAAGCCCTTGATGGGGCCTGTACCAAACTGAAACAACACCAAAGCAGCAATAAGTGTCGTTAGGTTTGCATCTATTATTGTCTTGAATGCCCTGGAGTATCCACTGTCAATGGCTGATCTTGGTGTCTTACCAAAAGAGAGTTCCTCCCTTATCCGCTCTAGAATCAAAATATTCGCATCCACTGCCATACCTATCGTCAAGACGATACCTGCTATGCCAGGCAGTGTCAGGGTTGCTTGAAATGCTGCCAATACCCCCGTTATATATACAATGTTTAAGATAAGAGATATATTTGTTACAATGCCAGAGAGCCTATAATAAGAGACGATAAAAAAGATTACAGCGATACCGCCGATTATTATAGATACGATTCCGTTATGGATAGAATCCCTACCTAGAGATGGCCCCACAGTCCTCTCTTCACTGTACGTTACAGGTGCTGGAAGAGAACCTGCTCGTAGCACTATGGCAAGATCATGGGCATCTTCGATGGTAAACGTACCCGTAATTTGAGCACGCCCTCCGGAGATCCTCTCTTGTATCTCCGGAGCGGAGTAAACATTATTGTCTAATACGATGGCAAGACGTTTGTTTACATTCGCAGCGGTGATTCTGTCGAATAGTCGTTTCCCTCTCCTGTCGAACTCTAATGTGACATAAGGCGTATTGAACTGGCTGTCAATCTGAACCCTTGCATTGGTTATGACATCACCTGTCATCAAAGTCTTCTTCTTTAGTAAAAAAGGTCTTCTTATCGTCCTTTCAGTGAGTTTGTCTACTGCCCTCTGATATAAGACCTGATCCCCAATCGGTACGTTTCCATTTAGTGCATCTTCAATACTGTGCTTATCATCGACCAGCTTGAATTCTAATAAGGCGGTCTTGCCTATGAGATTCTTGGCCCGCTTTATATCTTTGATTCCTGGAAGCTGTACAAGTATGTTTTTTTCGCCCTGCTTTTGGATAATCGGTTCACTAACACCGAATTGATCAATTCGGTTTCGAATCGTTTCAAGACCTTGATCAACAGCAAACCTTTCTATGGAAGCGATCTCCTGATTAGAAAGCTCCAATTTAACGGAGAATCTTCCTTCGTCCTCTTTCACGGACAGTTCCTCTAGGTTGTGAAATTCAGATTTAATAAATTCCCTGAATTTATCCATGTGCTTAGAGCTTGGGAAATCAGCTAATATTTCAGTAGCATTGACCCTCTCTAACTTCGTATATCTAATTCTTTCCTTTCTCAGGCTATCTTTTAAGTCTGATATTTTTCTTTCAACAGCATTCTCCACTGCTTTCTCTGTCTCTACCGTTAAAAGAAGATGGGTACCCCCTTGTAAGTCTAACCCGAGTTTTATCTCCTTTTTCGGCCACCAACCAGGTAATTGGTCAATTATTGAAGGAGCAAGATAAACCAGAGCAATTAAGGTAATTATACCAATTAATGTAGCTCTCCATCCTAGATTATTTGACATGTGCCTTCTCCAATTTTTCCTACAGGTCTTTTTTACTTATTATCTATAGAGAGCGAGTCATAGACTTTATAAGGGGGGCTACTTTAACGCGGTGAAAGTTGCCCAAAACTACCCTCTTTGACAAGTAAAATGCCAGCGAATAAAATAAAATTGTGCAAAAGCTATGGGGGCTAGATGGATTTGATTAGTTTTCCACTCTAGTTCCTTGGATTACCTTATAGAGCTTGAATGGCTTTGCACTAATCGTTCTATAAATATCAACCCCGCTTGACCTCAATGGTTCTAAAACATTTACATTCGTTGCAAACCCTACCTTCCAACATAAAGGGGAAATAAACTCCTCTACTTTACCAAGGAATCCGTTATCACTTTTCGAATGATTAACAACGATAATTTGTCCTCCTTTTTTACATACCCTTTTCATCTCTTGACATGCCTTTAAAGGATTATTTACAGTTGTAATCACATAAGAAGCAATAACTGCATCGAAGGTTTCGTCTTCAAATTCGAGATCGAGAGCATCCATAACCTTAAAGGTTATTTTATTATTACCATTGTTCTTTGATATCCTCTTCTTCGCCTGTTCGATCATCTTTTCAGATATATCGATTCCTGTTATTTTACAGTTTGGAGGATACAAACCAAGGGTTAGACCTGTTCCAACACCAATCTCCAATATCTTTTGGTTTTTCTTGACATCCAACATGCCAATTGCCTTTTTCCTTCCATGCTCCATAACCTTTCCGAAGATCAAGTCATAAAAGGGAGAATAAAAAGAATAAAGTCGCTTAATATAATCTGAACCGATTTTAACCACCTCCCATTAACTGTTTTCCTTTACTATTGATGTTACTCAATCCTGAAATTTGGTTTCTTGATACCTTCACTCTAACCTTGTCCGCAATTTCTAGCGTGACGACCGTGTCCGTCAATCCTGTAATTTTTCCGTGAATACCACCCGCTGTTATAACCGTATCGCCTCTTTTGATATCGGCAAGAAGCTCCCTGTGTTCTTTTGCCTTTTTCTGCTGTGGTCGAATCAATAGGAAATAGAATATCACAAACATCAATATTAGTGGAATGAAGGTAACTATACTCGAAGTACTTTCACCCGTATTACCGCCACCCATTCCCATTGCATGTGCAATATCAATCAAAAAAAATCACCTCCTTGGCAGTTGTTTTAATATGGAATTATGCCTCATTGATTGATTCATAGAATTCCTTTTTAAATTCGATGAATCGATCGTCTAAAATGGCCTCTCTCACTTTTTTAATTAAAGTAAAATAATAGGTTAAGTTATGAATCGTATTAAGCCTGGGCGATAGTATTTCATTGGTCATAAGTAGGTGCCTCAGGTATCCTTTGGAGAAATTCTTACATGTATAACATCGGCAATTTTCATCCAAAGGAGAGTCATCGTCAATATACCTGGCGTTTTTAATTAGTATTTTCCCGCTGGAAGTAAAGAGCATCCCATTTCGGGCATTGCGTGTCGGTATTACGCAATCGAACATGTCGAATCCCAGCCCGACATATTTCACTAGGTCTTCGGGTGTACCAACACCCATCAGGTATCTGGGGTTGTCCTTTGGCAAAAAAGGCAAAGTGTGCATTATCATATCGTGCATCATCGATTTGGTTTCCCCCACACTGAGACCACCAATCGCATATCCATCGAATCCGATATCGAGAATTGATCCGGCACTTTTTTTCCGTAAGTCTTCAAACATCCCACCCTGGATAATACCAAAAAGGGCCGTGTCCCCTGATCTTTTTTTTCTCTTGCATCTTTCAGCCCAACTGCTTGTAATCTCAATAGAATTCAATGCATAGTCATAAGAGGCCGGATATGGTATACACTCATCAAAACACATCATTATATCCGAGCCTAAAGCCTCCTGAATCTCTATGGATTTTTCAGGTGATATAAAGTGTCTGGAGCCATCGATATGAGATTGAAAGCGCACCCCATCTTTTGTAATTTTCCTGAGGGCTGAAAGACTGAATACCTGAAACCCCCCACTATCTGTAAGAATAGGGCGATTCCACCCCATAAATTTGTGTAAGCCACCTAATTTTCGAATGACTTCTTGCCCTGGACGAAGATAAAGATGGTATGTATTACTCACTATAATCTCTGCCCCAACTTCATCCAATTCCTTTGGGGATAGAGACTTTATCGTTGCCTGTGTGCCGACCGGCATAAAAGCAGGAGTTGTAAACTCTCCATGCCTTGTAACGACTTTGCCCAATCTTGCATTGGAATATGCTTCCTTTTTTAGAAGCTTAAATTGAAAACCCATTTTTATTATAGTATTAACATCCCATCGCCGTAACTGAGAAAACGGTATTTTTTTTGATCGCCCTTTTATAGATATCTTTGACAACTTCCTTTCCTCCAAAAGCGGATACCAGTAGTAATGGGGTAGACCTGGGCTGGTGAAAGTTGGTGATCAACGCGTCAACGATCCTGAATTGATAGCCATTGTATATGAACAAAGAAGTAAGCCCTGACATGGGTTTGACTGCTCTGTCTTGATAAGCGGCGAACTCAAGGGCCCTTGTCGTGCTTGTTCCTACTGCAATAATCTTCCTTTTTCGAGCAACTGCTTCATTTATTAAACAGGCTGCTTCTGAATTGATTTCAAAGTACTCCGCATCTAATACATGCTCCTCAATATCCTTCACCCGTATAGGCATAAATGTCCCCAACCCTATATGAACTGTGATGCGGACGATTTTTACACCTTTACCCTGTATCTTTGATATTAACCCTTCTGTGAAATGAAACCCTGCTGTGGGGGCTGCAATAGCCCCTTTTTTCTTAGCATATACAGTCTGATACCGTTCCAGATCTCCTTTGAAACTTCGGAGTTTCTCATCCCTCTTAATATAAGGGGGCAAGGGCACCCTCCCGATTCTATCGAGGATGTCTTCGAAATCTCCATTGGTGCGAAACCGAATAACACATTTTCCATTGGGGCGTTTATTAATCATCTCTCCTTCTGAATATCCATTGAAGAATATTTTTTGGCCCTCTTTTGGCTTTTTTGAAGCCTTGATCAAACATTCCCATACGCTCAATTCAATATTGTCTTCATGGTATGGTTGACTCAATTGTTTAAGAACCAATATCTCGCATCTTCCTCCAGTCTCCTTGGTCCCAAAGAGTCTTGCAGGAATCACTCTGGTATCGTTTATTACCAGAACATCCCCATCTTGCATAAATTCTGGTATTTCATTGAAAGCCCTATGCTCGATACTTCCATCTTTCCTGTTTACAACCAGAAGTCGAGACTCATCTCTATCTTCTAAAGGGTGCTGGGCAATTAAGTCATCTGGAAGCCTATAATCGAATTCCTCTAATCTCATTTTCAAACTCGAAAGGTGTTTTTTCTCATTGTTCTATCCCTTTCGATATATAAATGAAGAGAAGACCAAGAGCCATAGCTATAAAGCCGAATATGCGAAGCAGATTATCCGGTAACGCCGGAAGTCTCTGTATCAAGTTTTTAAATTTTTGAGGGAAAGCAAAGTATGGCAACCCCTCTATGATTAATACCATGCCGAACACACTCAAAAAATATTTCAACATATTTCCTTTGTCAAAAAAATATTAACTTCATATCATAATTTTTTCTTAAGCAATTGTCAAGAATCTACACGAATATTTCTAAAAAATTTAAGATGAGTAATCAGATAAAGATCATAAAGAGGATTTCCCGTTGAATTAATTGCAGCCTTTTGATATGATGTTTAGCTGTAAAAGAAAATAAATTCTAAACCAATTTTTATATTCAAACCCTTTTGCTGGTGTCCATCCAGAAATGAGCAATTTTGTTCAAGGTCAAGGAAGGCGAATATTTTAACCGCAGGAATATATTGACATATTTCGAGGATTAAAATCTGAGCCTGACACAGAGATTGGGCAAAAGGGCCATTTATGGATGGACACTAGCTAAGATTGGGTAAAGGGCTATCTTGTGTATGGGTATGAATCAATAATGAGAGCTTTTAAGATTGGAGGGGTAGTTGTGTCCAGGTACGGTGTTTTTATGATTTGTATCTTATTTTTAATCATATTAATTTATGGAGGGAATGTCATGGCTTTTGAGTTAAAGAGTACTGCTTTCCAACACGGTGAAAGTATCCCTGAAAAGTACACATGCAAGGGTGTTAATATTTCACCACCAATAACTTGGACGGGTTCACCACAGGGAACAAAAAGCTTTGCCCTTATTTGCGATGATCCGGATGCCCCTTTTATTACCTGGGTTCACTGGGTGATTTATGGCATATCGTCAAATGTCAATGAGTTGCCTGAGGGGATAGCGAAGGAGAAGACAATCGAAGGTATCGGAATCCAAGGTAAAAACAGTTTTCGTAAGATCGGCTATGGTGGGCCATGTCCACCCGGGAGAAAGGCGCACAGGTATTTCTTTAAGCTTTATGCTTTGGATATTGCGCTCGATCTAAAACCTGGAATAAAGAAGAAAGAGCTGATGAATAAGATAAAAGACCACATAATTGAAAAAGCCGAACTGATGGGGCGTTATAAAAAATGATATTATCCCTTTACAAAAAAGAAAGGGTTGTTATATTAATGTAACGAAACGATGAGAATGGGTTAACATCAAATGTATATTCGTTTAATGGGAGGTGGAAGAGATGTACACAGAGGTAGTTATGAATCATTTCAAGAATCCCAGAAATGTGGGTGAGATGAAGGATGCGGATGGAATTGGAGAAGTAGGAAATCCGGTTTGCGGTGATATGATGAATATTTATATTAAGGTAAAGGGCGACCGTATCGATGATATAAGCTTTCAGACATTTGGCTGCGGGGCTGCTATTGCTGTCTCCAGCATGTTAACGGAGATGGCCAAAGGTAAGACTTTGGAAGAAGCCAAAAAGATTACCAATAAATCTGTAGCTGAGGCCCTTGAAGGTCTTCCAAAGAACAAACTCCACTGTTCAAATCTAGGGGCAGATGCGCTTCAACTTGCGATAAAAGACTATGAGGACAAAATGTCGGGCAGGGGTAGGGGGCCACAGAGGCCGGAAGACAAACATGAGCATACCCATGGGGAGAGTTGTAAGTGCCCTTATTGTGATGGTAATGTGGATGACGGCTTAGAGTTCTGTTCTCATTGTGGGCGAGAAATCAGCGAAGATCACTGAACTTTAATGGGGAGGGCTTGTAATGAAAGTAACAAACTTGGACTATATATCGGCGAATCCTTTATTGCCGGAGGTCCAAAATGCGATGATTGAGGCTATAAAAGAGAATTATGGTAATCCTTCCAGTTCCCATTGTTTGGGTGATCAGTCAACTGAAGTACTGGAACAAGCCAGGAAGCGGGTTGCTGTTTTAATTAATAGTGCATTACCGGAAGAGGTCGTCTTTACATCATCTGGGACCGAGTCTATCAATCATGCCATAAAAGGGGTCGCCCTGGCCAATGAAAAGAAAGGGAAACATATTGTAACCTCTAATATCGAGCATAATGCAGTTTTGAAGAGCCTGCGTAGGTTGATGAAGATGGGATTGGGATACCATGTTGCTTCAGTGCCTGTAGATGAGCATGGTTTAATAGACCCTTCTGATGTGGCCAAAGCGATTACAGAGGAGACCATTCTTGTAACCATCATGCATGGCAACAATGAGATCGGGACGATTCAACCCATAAAAGAGATAACACGAATCACAAAAGAGAAGGGCGTTTTATTTCACTGCGATGGTGTTGCTTCTGTGGGGGTTGTTCCTATTGATGTGCAGGATTTGGGTATAGACATGTTGAGCTTTTCAGCCAATCAATTTAATGGACCATCAGGTGTGGGGGGTCTTTATATTCGTCGTGGAGTAGGCCTTTGGCCCTTGCATGATGGAGGCGCCCAAGAGAATGGAAAACGGGCCGGCACAGAAAATCTCATAGGTATTATAGGCATGGGGGTGGCAGCTGATATTGCATTTCGGGAGATGGAGTCTCGTCTGGTACATGTTCGAAGATTGAAAGAAAGGCTAATAAAAGGGTTGAACGAAAAGATTGAGGACATCATAATCAACGGACATCCGGAGCTTTCGTTACCGAATTTGGTGTCGGTATCTGTAAGGTATATTGAGGGTGAGAGTATTGTCTTGATGTTGGATGAAGAAAAGATAGAGGTTTCCACCAGATCGGCATGTGCATCCGGAGCCCTCAGAGCCTCACATGTACTCCTTTCGATTGGGAGAGAGTATGCTGATTCCCAGGGAACTCTTGTTATAAGTTTCGGTAAAGAGACTAAAGAGGATGAAATCGATCGGTTTTTGGATGTATTAAGCGATGCGGTGGATACATTAAGAAAGATGTCCCCTCTTTATAAAAAAGGGTAAAATTTTTTTGCGCTGATTCTGGGTTCTTTTTAAAAGGTTCACGGCATGTTGCTTACCGGCAATAGAGAAGTCTTTGATGAGCTTTATTTCAGGTATAACAGAAGGGAGTTTGTTCACCCTGACCCACTGGAGTTTTTATACGGTTATGAGGATATGAAAGACCGTGAGATAGCTGGTCTTGTTGCTTCATCTCTTGCTTATGGAAGGGTTGCTCAAATACTTAATAGCGCTTTTTTTGTACTTCAACAGATGCAACCATCTCCCTCAGCCTTCTTGAGACATGCTTCGCGAGAATCGCTTTTTGAAATGTTTGCAGGGTTTAAACATAGATTTACGACTGGAGAAGATCTGGCTTCTATGCTCTTTGATACAAAGCTTGTTATTGAAAGATATGGTTCCCTTTATGAATGCTTCTTAAAGGGTATGGCCGATGATGATGAGACGGTTATCCCGGCGATTTCGGCTTTTGTAAAGGAATTGTGTGGAGGAAGAAATGTCGAATACGCAAGCCTTATCCCCTCTCCAATGAAAGGGAGTGCCTGCAAACGCTTGAACCTTTTCCTTCGCTGGATGGCGAGAAAGGATAATGTAGACCCGGGAGGCTGGGATAAAGTGCCCGCATCTAAACTCATTGTTCCCCTTGATACCCATATGTACAGCATTTCCCTTGCACTCAAACTGACAAAAAGGAAGCGGGCGGATATGCAAACCGCATCCGAGATAACAGCAGCCTTTAAAACAATCTCTCCAGACGACCCTGTAAAATACGATTTTGCGTTAACCCGTCTGGGTATCCGAAAAGAAATGGATCAAAGTGGATTTTTAAAAAGTATGGAATATTGTTAGATAGAGTTCTCTTTTATCTTTAACGTGTTGTATTATTTTAGCCTTATGAAACTGAAAGCACTCGCCAAGCTTCAACGGTAATCAAATTTTAACCCGTGCAGAACTCACATCTAAGTGAGCATAAAGAAAAAACAGCATCCAGCTATTAAATTAAGCCGATAAGCTTTGGAACTATTAACATCTTAGAATAACTGAGCTTTCCCCCTGTTCTTTCTTAACGCTCACTAAGATGTTCAAACAGTTGCACGCGTTAAAATTTGACCACCGTTGAAGCAACTAAAATTTCAAAAAGCTAAACTGTTACAACGTGTTTAAGTACGATGATCGGATTGATCCGGTTTTTTGAATAATCGTATGGAAGGCAATAAATGAAAAAAGACAGATCCGAATATTCTGGAATAAAACCCTTTTCATCAATGTACAGCATGAAGTCTCGGATCGAAAAGAAAGACATTGAAATCGATGATCGAGCACTCAACACCTGGCAAAGCATTGTGGATATTGTAGCAGATATCATAGCGGTTCCTGCTGCCTTGATTATGAAGATCGACCTGCCCTACATAGAAGTTTTTCGCTCAAGTCGATCGAATAACAACCCTTACAAAGCAGGGAAAAGAACGATTCTTGATGGGCTTTACTGTGAAGAAGTAATAAAGGGAAAGGAGAAACTTCTGGTTGCAAATGCTTTGAAGGATAATAATTGGAAGAATAACCCGGATATAAAGTCAGGGATGATATCTTACCTGGGGTTTCCACTCATTTGGCCTGATCAGGAGGTGTTTGGCACTATCTGTGTGCTTGATTCAAAGGAGAATAGATACAATGAGCAATATGAGCAGTTAATTTTGCTGTATAAAGAACTTATCGAGTCTCATATTGCTTTATACTATTATAATGCAGTTGAGATGAGAAACCTGGAAGGTGTCCTTGATAACCTGACAGAGGGGATTATTGCCCATGACAGACACAGAACTATACTGTTTTTCAATCGGGCTGCAGAGAGGATAACAGGATACTATAGAGACGAGGTGCTTGGGAATGATTGTCATAAGGCATTTGGAACCCCTTTTTGCGGCGGTAGGTGTTCCTTCTGTGAAAATGATTTTTTAGATTCCTGGGAGGATGTAGAATATCCTCTCAACATCATAACCAGGCAGGGAAAATCGCGGCGTATTGAGATGAAAGTTACCGGCATGTATGATGGTGACGGTCGCTTTGAGGGTGTGATTTCTGTTTTTCGTGATGTAACGGATCTGGTAGGGATAAAGATACAACATGGTGAATTAAACGGATTTGCGGGGATTATCGGAAGGGATCCCAAGATGCTGCAGGTTTACAGACATATACGAGAACTGGCTACTTCAGACTATCCTGTTCATATCTCCGGTGAAACCGGGACAGGGAAAGAACTGGTCGCAGCCGCAATACACAACGAAAGCCGGCGGGGCGGAAAACCATTTGTTCCTGTTAACTGCGGTGCACTTCCTGAGGGGATACTCGAAAGTGAGCTTTTTGGACATGTGAAAGGGGCATTTTCTGGAGCGGTAAGGGATAAAAAAGGACGGTTTGGGCTGGCTCATACAGGAACCCTTTTTCTAGATGAGGTCTCTGATCTTTCCAAGGTTGTTCAGGCAAAACTGTTGAGAGTTCTGCAGGAAGGTTCATTCGAACGGGTGGGCGGTGAAAAAACCATAACTGTAGACGTACGTATTATCAGTGCAACGAATAAAGACCTGAAGCGAGAGGTAGAAAAGAATAATTTTAGAGATGATCTTTATTATCGTATCAATGTAGTCCCCATTCGTTTACCGCCTTTAAGAGAGCGGAAAAGTGATATTCCACTTTTAGTTGAGCACTTTCTTAAAGAGGCCGTAAAAGAAGGACAGAAAACATCCGGAATATCTAAAGAGGCACTTGCCATTATACAAGACTACGCATGGCCTGGAAATGTTCGTGAGCTTCAAAGCGCTATTCGTTTTGCCCTTGTAAGATCGAGAGGGCAGATAATTATGCCTGAAAACCTTCCAATAGAATTACAAAAATGGGAAAGCACTCGATTTTCAAGAGGCCCATCACGGAAACTGGATAAGGAAACTGTGAAGGATGCAATGATTCAAAGTGGAGGCAATAAGTCAAAGGCTGCCAAGATTTTAGGGGTGGGTCGTGCGACGCTCTATCGGTTTCTTGCTGATTTCCCTGATGTCTTATAAGATGCGTATCCGTCCGGATTATGGCGGTCTTACTTTTTTATTTCTTGCGTACAGCAATAACCACTGGTTTTACATCGGTTTGTGTAGTTTCTGGTTTTGCTCCTAAAGTCGGCTTAAGAAAGAAGTTGGGTTTCCCCCCGGATTCTATAACCTTTTCAAATTCACGCATCATGGCATTGACTGTATCGACAGTATAACCAAAGCGTTTCGCAACCTGGTCGGCTGGAAGCTTTTCGACGCATAAAGCCCGTAATGCTTCGTATCGGCTGTGAAGGCCCTTCTGAGGTTCGAGGAAAAAACGTTCAAGTTCATTCATGGATTATCAGTATATAACTACATAGAATATAAGTCAATAATAAACAGACCTCTATCCAGATAAAAAAACTCTTAATTGTTTAGCCACATTAAGAAGCTTTCAAGATTTTATAATTTGAACAATCTTTTCCTCACGATTTGAGTCATTTTGAAGATTCTAAATTCGCTACGCTAGTGTCATCTATGTAATGTCGCAAAGATGACCGTCATTCCCGCGGAAGCGGGAATCCAGAAGCGCCGAAGTAGCCAGAAATATTGGATTCCCACCTTCGTGGGAATGACGAGCGCCTGATACGATATTTCACGCATGACACGACACTAGTTTCTAATATGGTTACTTATGGCCTTGCGCATTATGAAAAGGGCTTTCCAATTCCCCAAAGGGGTCATAGTTGAATCCATAGGCAATTCTTATGGTTCCCATGATTTCACCCAATGTTGCGTAAGCTCTAGCTGCCTCAACTATTGGGCGGATCAGGTTCCCCTCCCTCTTTTCCGCCTTCTTGTACAAGGTGTCCAAGGATTTCCCAACCGCATTCATATCCCTTGAACGCTTCAATTCTTTTATGTTCTCTATTTGAGTCTTAGCAGAATCAAGGGATATCCGGTGTATAGGCAGATGACCATCCTTTTCCTCTTCTTCAGGTATCGTATAGTCATTTTGCCCTACGATTATTCTTTCATTACTGTCCACTTCCCTTTGGTATTGATAGGCCATATCCGTTATCTTTGCCAGTATCCAACCACTCTGCAGAGAGGCAACCATACCACCCTTTTCTTCCACTTCTCCCATTGCCTTCAGAATCTCTTTTTCCAACCTGTTAGTAAGAGACTCCACATAATAGGACCCTCCCAGCGGATCCGCCACATTACAAACGCCCACCTCATTTGCCAGGATCTGCTGCGTCCTCAAGGCGATCATCTGTGACTCTTTCGTGGGTAGACAGATAGGTTCATCATAAGAACACGTCTGTAATGATTGAGTACCACCCAGAATGGCCGCCAATGCTTCGTAAGCGACCCGTGCCACATTGTTAAAAGGCTGTTGAAGCACGAGGGAACAGCCCGAAGTATTGGTATGGAACCGGAACTTCCATGATTTTGGGTTCTTTGCCCCGAACCTTTCCTTCATCAGCCTCGCCCAGAGTCTCCTCGCTGCCCGGAATTTCGCAACCTCTTCGAAGAGGTCTATGTGTGCGTTACAGGTGAAGGCAACTTTAGGGGCAACATGGTCTATATCCACCCCTCGCCTTAATGCCTCTCCCATGTACTCCATTGCAGTGGCGAAGGAATACCCCATCTCCTCGGCTGCGCCCACCCCGGTCTCCCTTAAACTGTATGTGTTTACATTGATCGGATTCCAAAGGTCCATATTCTCTGCGCAGTACTCAATGACATCCACGGCCAGTTTGAGTGTCATAGACGGTGGTTTTTGATCCAAAGTGTGATTCCCAAACAAAACGTATCCTATGGGATCGTTAGAGAAGGTTCCCCTCAATTTCGATATGTCGTAACCCTTTTTCTCGGCGGTTGCAATATACATGGCATATACTGCAATGGTGGGACTGCTGAACATGAAACTAACTTCATCTATAGGGATACCCTCAATCAAGTCCTCCATGTCTTTGAGTGAATCGATTGCCGTTCCCTGCACGCCCACATCACCTTCAGCCATCGGGTGATCAGAGTCTATCCCCATCTGTGTAGGGTTGTCGGGTATGATGTTTAATGCGGTCTCACCAATATCTATAAGGTATTTGAGCCTCTCATTGGAATCTGTCCCTGACCCGAACCCGCTGATCTCGCGCATACTCCAAATCCTACCCCTGTACATATTGGGGAATACACCCCTCGTATAGGGATACTCTCCCACATCACCGATATCCCCATTGTAGTCAGTATCCTTTAAGTCTTCAGGGGTGTACGACTCTTTAACGGATAAGTTGGACCAGGTCTTTACCCTTTTAGGTTTATGGAAATAGGCTTTCTTTATGCCTTTTATTTTCAGACTCATTAGTTTCTTTACCTCGACAATTTAAATGAGTGTAACCTTTTTTTCTCTCGCTTTCCGGCCGCTTGTTCCTTGTTGCCCGTTGTGAACGAGAATTATGGGCCAAGCATTGGTGACAATTGGATCGCGTATCCCTGTGGGTAATATCTTCATCTTCCTTGACAAAATATCTCATTTGCGGATGGGCGCTGGTGCAAGGCGAGCACACGAAACAAGGGGGACAACAGCGGCTAAAGCAGATTTTAACCTGTGCAAATCATAATACATTCATTCGGGATGTTAGTCAAGTTTCCATCTGGAAATCAGCAATTC
>JAUXFK010000029.1 GCA_030623035.1 Deltaproteobacteria bacterium
TCATGCCGGACTTGATCCGGCATCCAGAAGTCATATCATACTGATAATATTCTGGATTCCTGCTTTCGCAGGAATGACGGCACATAGTTTGTGATTCTAATAATTTCAACAAGTTAGGAGAACTTTGGACTGTGTAGTTATTAAATATCAAGTGATTATCATCTGTTTCAGAATTTAAGTTACTTAGAAGACATTACATAGATGACACGACACTATGAATAAAAGACTGGCAGCAGAACTGACAGGAGAAGATTGGATTGAAAAACAAGACCAAAAGCAAAGAGGAACTGAAAGAAGAGATAGAGAACCTGAAAAAAGAAGGTAAAAGGATCGTCTTTACCAACGGATGTTTCGATCTGATTCATGTAGGACATACCCGCTACCTTGAAGAGGCAAAGAAACTGGGAGATGTCCTTATAGTGGCTGTAAACAGCGATAAGTCCGTTAGAGAGATAAAAGGCAAAGACAGGCCCATTATACCCCAGGATGAGCGGGCAGAGGTTCTTTGCGCATTGCATTTTGTAGACTATGTTGTAGTATTCGACGAGCCTGATCCATTTAATATCATCTCTCATTTAAAGCCCGATGTGCTGGTAAAAGGCGGGGACTGGGATGAAGATGCTATTATCGGAAGGGACATTGTCGAATCCGGCGGGGGAAAGGTGGTTCGCATACCTGAAATCAAGGGTGCATCTACCACTGATATTATAGAAAGGATAGTCGAGATACAAAAAGGAAAGGGACGATGTCCCTAGTTTTAACTAGTGTCCATCCATAAATGGCCCTTTTGCCCAATCTCTGTGTCAGGCTCAGATTTTAATCCGCGAAATATCGCAATATATTCCTGCGGTTAAAAGCTTCGCCTTCCTTGACCTTGAACAAAATTGCTCATTTCTGGATGGACACTAACTACGAAAGATTATAATCTCAGCTTGATATGCAGCATTGTCAGACCAGCAAGCCCTGATCCCATCGTATTTCATCCCACGCTTTAAAAACGCTTACTCATTTCTATAAAATATCACCGCCAAAAACGAATTTAGGGTATTTGTGGACGCCCTTCTCTTTTTTTCTTGATAGTTTTGCCGATTTTTAGAAGTTTACTGACATTATTTGGCAACTTATTGATTTCACAGAACATATTGTAGATTATAGCATTGGTTTTAGTAGATTATTGTCATTATTTGTCAATCGGTTGTTTTTGGGAGATTGAAGAATAAGAGAAATACTTCACTTTAATATTGATGGATTCGTGAAAAGCCGGCATTCTCATTTTTGAATAGACTATGTTGTGGTTAACTAGTGTCCATTCATAAATGGCCCTTTTGCCCAATCTCTGTGTCAGGCTCAGATTTTAATCCTCGAAATATCTCAATATATTCCTGTGGTTAAAAGCTTCGCCTTCCTTGACCTTGAACAAAATTGCTCATTTCTGGATGGACACTAACTAATTATACCTACACAATATATCGCGAAGCAAGGCGGGTTTGCAGAATTTTTACAGGGTGCATCGATATTAAACAGTTAACTGTATACTTATTTTCTAGTGACTGTTCTTGGCATGGTAATTGCAGAACTTTATATTTATAACAAAAAACTATCTTTCATTTCATCAATGAACCGTTTTAAGTAACCTATAGAAAGAAAGGAGGACAACATGTTCAAGAAAGTCGCATTACTTGGTGTAATATTATTAATAGGAGGCCTTATGTATGTCCCTGCGGCCCTGACAATGGGTGCCGGGGGAGATGATCCACCACCTGCACCTACATCTACACCTCCATCAACGGTCGTGATCGATGGCTGCGATACAGGGATTGATAATGCAGAATACGGAGGTTTACCAATCTCAGAATTGATTGACGGGTTTGCATCATCCGCAGGAAACCACGGTCAATTTGTAAGCAGTGTTAGCAAATTGGCTAACAACCTGTTGAAAGAAGGGCTTATAAGCAGTCAAGAGAGGGGAGTTATCCAAAGCTGCGCTGCAAAGGCTGACCTTCCTTAGCTTGCAGTCCCCTGCAGTATTTGAGGGAAACTTGATAAAAAGGCAGAGTATACATGACTCTGCCTTTTTTTTCATGTGCCTTTGGCCCTTTGTAGGAGATTCCTTTCGAATATATATCATCCCTATCGATATTAAATTTAATGGTTATTGAGTTCCCTCAGCAAAAAAACCGGTCACAAAAGCGGCGGCCACATTATAACCCGCGCAAAACTCGCGCCTTTTATGAGCGTAAAAAAAGAACAGTATCGATCTTTGTAATTGCGTAACAGTTTAGCTTTTTTAAATGTTAGTTGCTAAGGCGGCAATCAAATTTTAACGCGTGCAACTGTTTGAACATCTAAGTGAGTTAAGAAAGAACAGGGGGAAAGATGCGAGTTCTGCACGGTTTAAAATTTGATTGCCATTGAAGCTTGGCCAGTGCTTTCTGTTTCATAAGGCTAAGATAATACGAAAAGGAAATATTTAGATTGTAAACGAATCAATTTCTAAAAAAATTGGAAAGCTTGATTTTTATTCTTGACATGCCTCTTTTTTACGTTTAAATTGAATCAACAGGTATCATTAGGATGGAAAATGAATTCCATTCATAAAATATATAAAAATCATTTAGAAAGGGGGTGAAATTAATGGCAGGCGAGAAGCTATGTGGAAAGTGTAATGAAAATGAAGCAATAGAGGTATGCTGTGAATGTGGAGTAGCTCTCTGTGAAACGTGCAAATATGAAATTTCTTTAGATGCAACCCACCCTGCGGCAAGGATAAAAGGATATTCCAAACCCGGCGCTTTAACACCTGGCACAAAAACAAAGATAGCTTGTAAAGATTGTCTTAGCGAAATTGACGTTTTTGATTAAGCCTTAATTGCCATAGCCCCTTTCTAACCAAGAGAAGGAATACTACATTAAGTGTTTACAATAAAAAATACAACAATCGAACATGTTTCGAAAATTAATAAGTTTTTAATGTAATAATTGGCGATAAGGGGCTATTTTATTTAAACAACAAGGGAGAGAAATCAATGGGAGACGATCAAAAAAAGGTCATCGCAAAAGTGGGCAACACTGAAGTGGATGTGAGTAATGCAGTAAGAGATATCAGGGGCATCGAAGATCTGGTTAAGGAATCGGTGGAGACAACATGGTCGGAAAACCTGGTTAACCAGATTAAGATATCGTTAACGCCTTATCCCCATGCCTCTGATATAGCAGAATGGGATAGATTCCTATTGGAAAGGTATCCTCCCCTGTATACTTTTACTGAAAAGGAGTGTCGTGACTGCTTCCAGGGTCCTTGTAATCTTGAAGGCGGAAAAGGAGCTTGCGGACTAACCCTTGAGATATTTCAGGCAAAACTGTCCCTCCAGTCAGCCTGTAAGGGTCTCGCAATGCACCTATTCACGTGCAGGGAACTCCTGGATTATTGTATAAGGGAGTTTGGGGAGGATCGAGAGGTGAAGTGGGGAAAGACCCTGGTCTATGGTTTGATGAACGTAAATATACTTATCTCGGAATCGCCAAAAACACTTCGAGAAGTAAGGGAGGCTTTGACGTACGCCGAAGGCCAGCTTCCGGAGCTTTTGACCGCAGCGAATGTTGGCCGGGAAAGCAGCATCATTGATTTGGAATCAAAGGCCTTTCACGCCGGATCTGTGCTCCTCTTTGCCATGGAACTCACTGAGTGGTTAAAGTTCAGTATGTTTGATTTCACGTGGGCTCCGGATAAGGAATTGACTGAGATACCCGCTTATCCGCCGCCTACTTCAGAGGCCGGGCTTGGATCAGTGGATAGGTCAAAACCTGTTATAGTATTTATGGGAAACGACTTTTTGTCGGCCTGGATGGCGGTCAAGTATATGAAGGATAACAGCCTGGAAGACAAGATAGAGGTTGCCGGCATAGGTTCGGTTGGGCACGACATGATACGGTTTTATGATAATGCAAGGTTACTCATATCCCCAACGAGGGCCAACAAGGTTTTCAGGCTCGGTATGGGGGATGTGATCGTCCTGAGCGATACGTGTTGTAAAATCGATGCAGTGGAAGAAGCATTGAAGACAGATAGTAAAATAATAACCACCAGCTTCACTCAGACCTATGGATTAGAGGACAGGGCGCTTGATTCTGTAGATGATATATTAAGTGACCTTGAAAAAGGGACGCATGTCGTGTTGATTTCAGACCCCAAAAAGGCGGGTGAGGTTGCTGTTAAGCTGGTACAGAAGGTAAAGGATAAGAGGAAGAGTAGCTATCTTTTGTCCACAGATGAAATAAAGAAATACGCCGCCAAATGCACGGACTGTGATGCTTGTTTCAAGGCATGTCCAGCCAGTTTGATTAGTGGCCGGATCCTGAAATCAGCTATGGAAGGGGACTTTACTAAATTGGCAGAGATCCACGATAAGTCTTCATACTGTGGAAAGTGTGAGCAGGCATGTCCCGAAAATATACCGCTTATGGATATATTTCTGGCAGCCAACCCCCAGGCGATCGAGGAAGACAACTTCAAGATGCGACCAGGAAGGGGGGCTATTACCAGTAACGAGATAAGGGACATAGCCATCACCATGTTCAGTATGCCCAGTGCTGTGTCCATAATAGGTTGCGGCAACTACCCGGGAGCCGGTAGTCAAGTGGCGGAAATGGCAAAAGAATTCGTCGAGTGCAACTTATCTGTAGTCGTTTCGGGCTGTATCGCCCAGGATGTCGCTCGATATAAATATCCAAAGACCGGTAAGACTCTCTTTGAGACGTATCCGGCCCTGTACAATCCGAGGTGTCTGACGAACTGCGGAGGATGTTCGGCACAGGCCCTCGGAGCAAGCGCCCCGTTTTATAAACTTGGATATATAGCCTTCAGGAATCCTTACAAGTCTGCCCTTGCACAGCAAGCTGATTTTGTATACAGGTTTGCGGCTGTTGTAATCATGTGGGGGCCGGCCACCGATATTGCTTATGCGGTTGTAGCAGGTCATATCAGGGCAGGGATCCCTGTTATCGTAGGTCCTTATGGGTCGAAGTTCAAACGATACCTTTTGGGGAATAAATATGACAGGAGTAAGTGGTGGATGTTACATGGAAATACCGGAGATAAGGGAGAAACTGAACCTACACCGGAGCATATGTTGATTCCAGTAGAGACTGTCGATGAAGCCATTGCGCTTGTACCAAAACTCAGCTTCACTACTCAAGAGATGGACGTTAGTCGCCAAAATAAATTCGATCTCTATCTTAATGCTTACAAGAAGAGGTTCGGCGAATGGCCCGACGATTGGCATCTTTTCGTAAAGAAAGAGACAGAAATGCCCATGACAAAGAAGGCGAAGATGCTCCGTTTATTAGAAGAAGAACAGGGCTGGGAAATAGATAGGAAACGGGGTAAAATCCTCAAGGCAAAACATAGGGACGGCAGGTTACTGGTGCCAGGTGATTATGTATATGAGTATGGGTTTAAGTCAGGCCAATATATAACCACTCTCGACAGACTTGTCTATCAAGTGCGAAAGGACAGAGTGTAATAACAAACTTTAAATCTGTCTAAAAAAAGGAGAAGAGAGATGATATTAGCACCGGATGAAACTGCAAAGCTAATAAAGGAGGAAAAGAGAAGGCTTTTGGTGGCAGGTTCAATTTGCAATGATTTAGAGGTAGGCGGAAAGAACCTTTTAGATTATGTAGTGGATATAGCCAAATTGACCGATACCCCTATCGTAGCAACAGGCAGTACCATGTTTCATCTAAAGGATAACAAGGAGATAAAGGCCAAAAAGATGATGGCTGCCGATCTGGTAAACTTTTTGAGGGTAGAAAAATGGGAAGAACCTATCACTCCCGAAAGGCCGGAACTTCTGGTATTCCTTGGCTACTATCCAGATATAGTAAAGATGTTGGTCTCTACCATAAGAGATGGGAAGACTATGGTATTGGATAACAGGTATATGAATGAAGCTACATATTCCGCTCCTGACATGTCTTTCAATGAATGGGCTGAATATTTGGATAATGTAATTGACAATCTAAAAAAATAGCATATATTAAAGGGTGCAATAACTGTAACGCTATAAAAAAAAGGGGGGATACAAGGTTGTTTGAGTAAAAATCGGTAAAACGCTAAAAGCACTACTTAGTAAATATTATATGAAAGGAGGCATTAAATAATGGCTGTTAAGGTGCCAGAAGGTAAGATTTATCATGTTCCGGAAGACCTTGAAGAAGCGTTAGATGAGGTGTCTGATATTGAGATCAGTCCCAGGAACATGGGAGAAAGGATAAGGAAGAACGATTTTCATGTAGAGTATGGTGGGCCTAAATGGTTCGGAAGTATCTATATGAATTTTGAGGTTCCTGAAAATGAAGACGAGGTAAGGGATAATGTCATTCAGATTATAGGCCCTGATGTGAACGAAGTTGAGGAAGGTTCTTCTTTCCCCATTGGTATGGAGTTCAAGTTATGGGGAAGTGAAATCACTCCGGATTATGATGAGTTCTTTATGAGGAACCTGGCCGATTCTATGGAACAGATGGAAGGCCTGATGGGTGTAAACACCAAGCATACCTGGTGGATGAGGATATCCAAGGATGTTGCTGACAGGCTCACCCTGAAAAAGATGTGCCAGGCAGTGATCGCACTGACAAAGTCGGCATTCCCGATTGCTGAGAAGATGGAGGCAAGGATAATCGTAGGAGCTCCTGAGGTTGGTGGGCCAGAGCTGATTCAGAAGATTCTCAAAGAAGAGATTAAACCCAAATGGGAGAAGAGTGAGAGCAGAAGGTTGGGAATAGAGGATGACGATGTGGACAGCTTTTATAGTTGTACACTATGTCAGGGGTTTGCCCCCAACCATGTTTGTATCATTACCCCTGAGAGGATGCCTTTTTGTGGGATCATGTCATTCAGGGGTGCACAGATTGGCCTGGAGATCGACCCCCATGGTTATCTAGATGACATACCAAAAGGGGATATAATAGATAGTGCGGCGGGTCAGTACACAGGTCTTAATGAGTATATATATGAGAAGAGTAACCGCACCATAAAACGGTTAAACCTTTACAGTACAATCAAATACCCGATGACGTCGTGAGGCTGATTCGAAATATTAGTATTTTATATCCCTCAGGTTGATGGGATAGGACTGGTAGACAGGACATTTAGAGGAGAGACACCACTGGGTGAAGGGTTAACATTTTCTAAGATGGCAGCAGAGGCATGCGGAGGAGTTCAGGGCCACGGGTATATGGGCGCAGCGATCCCCTTTGTAAAAGAAAAGACTTTCCAGCGTGGAGATGGCGGATGGGATAGGATCGTATGGGTTCATGAAAGTCTGAAGAAGCAGATTGCAGATTCCATTCCAGAAGAACTTTATGATAAGATCGCAACAGAGAACGAGAGTCCTAGTGCAGCGGATCTGGAAAATTTCCTCTTAGAGAAGGGACACCCTGTTGTAGAAAAGCGATGGAAGGATGGCAAGCCTGTACCATTGGAGGTCCCTGCTCCAACTCAAGACTGGCCGGAAGATATTGGGAAGTAAGTAAGGGACATTGAAGAGCGCCAAACAACAATAGATACCCCCACCTCTTTGTGGGGGTATCTATTATTCAACTATTGGTGTAGCCTAATCCCCCCCACAGTTTCCATTTTTAGAACTTTCCCGAATGGCTTTATTACATTAAAAGTTAGAAGATGAGAATTGTCTTGTGCAATGCCCATATAGAAAAGGAGTTATAGATGAAAGAAGAAGAGATTACTTGGGAAGCAGTTATTAAGCTATTCCAGAGCAAACCGGAATTGGTTGAAAAATACACAGATATAAAGATCAATAGGGATACATTTATTACTGATTATAGGATTAAGGCTGCCCGCAATGTTCGTACTGATATAGTATTCACTGACACAGAAGGGCAGGAATACATAGCTAAGGTAAATTACAAACAGAGTCCTTTCTTTGGCCTCAGAGATGTATCATTATGGAATAAAAGGTATGCAGAAGATAAAGGTGTAAAAATGCGTTCGATTGAACCAATACTAATAACAGACGAGGAAAGTATTGAAACCTTTTACAACACGAAGGAACTCGATCGTTTTAAGATTAAATACGTTACTTATAAGGTTTCTGATATTGCAAAAGAACTCTAATCCCAGGATTAAACCTTTGTCTTTCCTTAGAAATATATTATATACAAATACTATTATTTTTTGGATTAAACGAGATTAAAAATTTGTTAAAGCGGCTGCTTAAGTAATATAGGAGAATGCACATGGCAACAGTTAAGGAAGTGAATGATGCCTTTGCTGATAAGGGTCTTCATATCGAGCTTCCGTATCCGTCTGATTGGTTGGTAAAGAAAGTGGACATTCTGGAGAAGAAGGATACTGCGGATACGGTTGGAGTGCTCTTAGCCTTGTGTCTAATAAACGAAAAAGGCAAGGAAATATCAGAGCTTTATTATGGCGAGAGTGCAGTAAAGAGGAAACGGAAAGCTCGGGACATAAAGATTGAGATACCATCAAAGGCTGAGTTGCTTCCATTGAGATCTGTTATGGATTTTAAAGACGATGATGAAGCAAATGAGTATATAAAAGGAGCGTTTACCCATTTACTCAAAGACAAAGGCTACAATGTTTGGCAAGAAAATTCTAAAGAAACACTCGATCCGTCAATCCTATCCCTTTTTGAACAGGGTTTACTGGAGATATATGCTGAGAAGGGAGGGAAGGGTTTCTTCATAAGAGTAGCTCTGAGGTCAAATCAAGAGGATGCACATATAAAAGTTAAGGAATTAGTAGGGTTGAGAAAAAACTACGCTAACCGGTACGATTACGGGTTGGTTATTCCTGCATTTCAGCAGTCTATCGGAGTGAAGTGGAGGGACCAGGAGAACTGGCTTCTTGTGGCCAGTGAGTACCTCTCCACCCATCGTATCGGTGTATTTGCCGTAGACAATATAGACCCCAACCGTATATATCCACTCACCATATACACAAAGGAGAGAGAGTTATTCAAATACATGGTAAATGCTAGCAGACATTGGTCAGTTGTTCGGGGTAGGTACTTGCAGCAGAGGGCCACCAAGAAAAGCAAAGAGCCGAAAGCTGGCACTTAACATAAATACAAAAGGAGAGTTCTGATGATAATAGAGGGATTAAGGGAGACTATACTGGATTATGTTGATAGCAATAAGGATCCGTTAGATGTGATTTTCGGTCAAGAAGATGCCAAGGAAAAGATACTGGCTTCCATATTGGCCGATCATCACGTATTGATAGAAGGTCCTCCTGGGGTTGGCAAGACCACCCTGGCCAAATATCTTGCTTCTATCTTACCGCCTGTTAATGCTGTAAAGGGTTGTCCGTTTCACTGTGACCCTGATAATCTGGTCTGCCCTCTATGCATCTCCAAATCTAAAGAGGGCAATATAGAGGTGGAGAAGGTAGAAGGTTCGATGAGGTTTGTTAGAATACAGGGTAGCCCGGATCTGACTGCAGAGGATCTTTTAGGGGATATTGATCCTACCAAGGCGTTTAAGTTTGGTCCTCATGATTACAGATCATTTACGCCCGGTAAACTTCTAAAGGGGAATCGTGGAATCGTCTTCTTTGATGAACTGAACAGGGTGCCCGAGAAGTTACAAAATGCTTTACTCCAGGTGTTGGAGGAGAGGATAGCCACCATAGGGCCTTATGATGTGGATTATGCATCTAACTTCATCATGCTGGCCACCATGAACCCGAGGGAACATGCCGGAGTGGAAGAGTTGTCGGATGTTCTGCTTGACAGGTTTGACATTGTAAGGATGGGGTATCCGGAAACCCCTGAGAGAGAAAAACAGATACTGTTAAAATATGGATTAAAGATAGAGGATATAGAAATTTCCGATAAGGTAACAGATGCCATCGTAAAGTTAGTAAGGTCCACCAGGGAGGAGCCCTGGGATAAAGAGTTAGACCAGGGTGCCAGTGCCAGGGCCGGTCTCTCTTTATATGAAAAAGTACAGACCATAGCTTTGCTTGAAAAGCGAAAAACTGCTACTGTAGAAGATGTGAGGAACATGGCAATATCTTCGATGGGCAGCAGGATAAAGCCATCCCCTGAGTCCAAGTATTATGATGATCCACTTGGCCTTATAGATGAGATCGCCGAAGATGTTTTAGGGGGATAGAGAAAGATGAGAAGGAAAGGACTTACCATTGCTGTCTCCGGCAAGGGGGGTACTGGTAAAACAATGCTGTCTTCACTCCTGGTTGGTTATTTCTCTAAGTTTGGGAGTGTTTTTGCTATAGATGCTGATCCGGATTCAAATCTACCGGATGCCTTGGGAGTAAATGTTAAGAAGGATGTGGGATTGGTTAGGGAGGAAATACTCGATATCAGATCTGACAAAACGCCTCCTTCTATGACCAAGAAAGACCTCTTTGAAATGGAACTATTACAGATTATTGAGGAGGGTTCTAAATTCGACCTTTTGGCTATGGGAAGATCAGAAGGGGCCGGTTGTTATTGTACAATAAACCACATATTGAGAGATGTGATAGATACGAAGGCCATGAACTATGATACGGTTATCATAGATTGCGAGGCAGGCCTCGAGCATCTGAGCAGAAGGACTACTCGGGGTGCTGATGTAATGATAGTGGTTACGGATGCGACCAAGAAAGGCATTCTTACCGCTAAAAGGGTAAAAGAACTTTCTAAAGAAGTAAATATAGAGTTTGACAAAATCGTTGTCGTTGCCAATAAGGTCACTCCGGATACAAGGCCAATAATGGAAGAATTGGGCAAAGAGAACGATTTAGATGTAATTGGATACATACCATTTGATCCTATTATCTCCCAATTTGATGCCCTGGGAAAGTCCATTTTGGAATTGCCACAAGATTCTCCCTGTGTTTTAGCCGCATATGAGATATTTGGCAGGATAAAATCAGAGATGGGTGATAAATACAAGAAGATGGGAGGATGAAGTGTTAAGGGAAGAGATTAGAAGGCGGATACAGGAAAACACTTTAATTGAGACAAGGGATCTCTTATTCGAGGGTTTCCAGTTAGATGAGGCCAAGCAAGAGGAGATAATTTCCACCTTACATACTGGTCATCATCTTTTAATACTTGGTCCTCCCGGGTGTGGAAAGACTGTACTGGCTGAAAAGATATGTAGAATTTTGCAGGATATAGAAGTTGTAAAGGACTGTCCTGTTAACTGCTCACCTGATAACCCCAACTGCCCTTGGTGTCTGGACGGGGAAAATGGATCAAAGATAGAGAAGGGAATGATGCTTGGCCCCCACAGGGTTAAAAGGGTACAGGGGAGTCCTGAGCTGGTTCCTGAAGATTTGATAGGGATTTTGGATCCTGAAGCTGCAGCATTTGAATATGGAATTCACGATATTAGGGCATTTACACCCGGCAAACTCCTTCGGGCGAATCGGGGAATTTTGATACTGGATTTTATTGACAGGATACCGGAAAGAGTTCTGAACGTTTTACTTTATGCTTTAGAGGGAGATGCGATAACAATAGGCAGCTATGAGGAGAGGATACCCCTTGATATACTCATCCTGGCCACTGGTGGAGAAAGGGTATTGCGGACCCTTTCCCTGGACATGATCGATCACTTTGATATTATCAGACTCGACTACATAGAGAACGCGGAGAGAGAGAGAGAGATCATCATGCAAGGGGAGGATTGGAAGGGTGAAGAGTATGATAAGGCCTTAGAGATTGTGAAAAAGACAAGGGAGCATTCTGATTTACAAAGGGGAGTGAGTACCCGCGGAGGAATAAAGTTTTCTGAACTCATACCTGTCCACAAGAGGTTGAAGATAGAGGATAAGGATGACATCATCAGGAGGGCTTCAGCGGTATCTTTGCCCCATCGAGTCGAGATAGCTACCCATGCGGAAGCAGTAAGGACAACTCAGGAGATAATAGAGGATATCGTAGAAGAGGTCATTGCCGGAGAAGAAAAAGAAAAAGAGCTGGTTACGCTATCCAAGGAAGATATACTGAGTCTTGTAGAAGAGATAGCAAAAGAGGATAGGTTACGAAAACCATTGAGGCTCGGTTTCTTTGACTTACTCCTCAAGAGGATACAGCGTTTTCCTGATACCAAATTAGCGAAGATACATAAAGAAATGATGGGACAGATGGAGGATCTTTATGTAGAGCGAAACCTCAAGGACAACATTACCCAGGAGATGTTGGAAGACATAGAAGAGAGACGTAAGCAGCATAACAGACTTTTAGAGCAATACAGGAAGGGTTTGGAGAAAGAAGCCCTACAAGAGACCCTTGCCCTTTTAGAGAGGAAGAGTATTTTAGAGCGAGACAAGTCCGGTTGGAATTTGAGCAGAAAGGGTATTACATTCCTTCTTGAAAAGCTATCGCCCAGGTTATGGGAAAACGTCAATGTATCCGGAGAGGGAAAGCACAAAACAGGCAAGAAACTTACCGCTGGTGAGGGAAGGATAGTAGGGGTACGTAAATACAGATACGGTGATAGATACAAAGATGTGTCCTTAAAGGACACCATAAGGGAGGTCATCAGAAATCGAAGAGATACAGTAACCAAAGAAGATATTATGGTAACCAAGAAGGATATCAGAACCAAGATGGACATAATTTTAGTTGTGGATCTCTCCGGCACGATGTCCCAGTTGGAGAAACTCTGGTATGCCAAGGAGAGTGCCATCGCTTTATCGATGGCCAGTACCAAATATAAAGACAGGCTGGGGGTCGTATCCTTCTCTAATCTGGCAGATGTTGTTGTAGAGATAACAGATAGTCCTTATAGAGTAACTGCGAAGATATTGGATCTGGATCTTCACGAGAATGCATTTACAAACATTGGCTACGGACTCTTGAAGGCTCGTTCGGTATTTATGCGGCAACGCAGGGGGGATGCAAATCAGCACATTATCCTGATATCCGATGGAGATGCTACAGCTCCCCATCCGTCTCCTGAAAAGTATACGATTCGGGAAGCAATAAAGACTGCAAGGAAAGGTATAACCATATCCTGTGTTTGTATCAACGAAGAATCTGCCAATCCAGAACTCATGAAGAAGATATCCAGGATCGGAAAGGGAAGGATTTATATGATCGGCGAAGCAGGAGGCATCACCAGCGCCCTTATGGAAGAAAGAAGTAAGATTTAGGATGCCGGGCTTGCTCACCTCCTTTTCTTCCTTCTTTTTCTACCTTTATGTCTGATTCTCCATCTCTGATTGATCCAAGGCCACTGAGATGGATAAAGACGAACGTAATCCTCAATAATATTTGTGAATCTTATTGTAATGGAAAGCGTATCCTTCTTCTTATCCCCGGTTAACTCAATATCTATGGCAGGATCGATGATGAGCTTGTTCTTATTACCCTCCTGTCGAATTAAAAACATAGGAACGATCTCTGCACCGGTTCTAAGTGAAAAGACAGCGGGCCCTGTAACTGTAGGCGCTGGATGTCCAAAAAAATCCACGAGCACCCCCCCTGAAGGATCATTTTCGTCTGCTATAAAACAGACGATTTCGTTATTTCTTAAACTCTTTAGGATCATTTTAATGCATTTATCTTTCGGTTTGTATGGAATGATCCTCATATGTAAAATATTCGCATACTCGTTTAATCTCTTTACTATCCTGGGATCTACCAGATCTTTTGTAATGATATTGAAGGGATACCCTTCCGCTGCTAATTTAGGACCCATAATTGTAAAGTTACCCAAATGTGCACTTACCGCTATGACCCCCTTTCCTTTTGCTAATGCCTTGTCTAGATTTTCTTTTCCTTCAATAGATATAATTCCTTTAATCTTTTCTGCAGGCAACGCTATTATATGCTGCATCTCTAAAAACACTTTAAAGAGGCCGCGGCCTACACCCTTTGCAATCCTTTTAATCTCTTCTTCACCTTTCTCATTACCGAGGGCAAAGTCCAGGTTATAAAGGATTTTGTTTCTATATCCTGCGGATAGATAATATGCCAAAGATCCGAGCCTTTCAGAGAAAAAATATATGAGCTTCAAGGGAAGGCGTGTCACGATCCACTCAAAGATATTATAAATCATCCAGCCAATCCAGTAACGGAACCCCCTGATCTTCTTTTTTATTCCCTTCTTGTCTTTTCCCATTTCCCTCTATATGGATTAACGACCTGTTGCCCAAATGAAATTCTTCCGATCTATATAAGCTGATATTCTTCTAATAGGTTGCAAATTTCTGTTTCCTGCTTTTGAGTAATAGTGGAAGTATTTTCAGCAACAGTACTGCTTTTTATCTTACCCATTAATTTCAATGCGAACTTGATTATTGCAACAGGATTTTGCATGTACGCATTGTTAAAGGACTTCAATGTCTGACCTGTATCCCAAAGTTGAGAAAAATATGTTCCTTCCTCTTTAAACGCCTCTTTTGGATTTATGGATGATTCTACGATAACCCTCCACTGCTCGGGTAATATATTCGCTCCCTGTGCTACAACTCCATCTAAACTTGGCATGCTTAAGAAGTTGAGTTCATTGCCATCGTAGACTCTAAAATCCCTTCTTTCCCTTACTGTCCTAGTATAATTGACAGCTCTTTTTAATCCCCCTACGTGACATATTCCCTTTATTTGTCCATTATTTGAGAGTTTCTTCAAAACATTTGTCCTTATATTCTTTCTCTTTAATTGTTTTTGAAGCTCTGTAATTATAGAGGGATTGTTATATAGAACGAATGGCAATGTAGTAATCTTACCAAATTCAACATAAAGACCCGGCAATCTCTTATTGCTATGATACCATAAAGGGCAATCCAAAAGAAATATATCCCCTCTGTAGTTGAGTTCTTTTTTTGTCCTCTCCACATAAAGGATATTCTCTCCGGTTTCATCCTCTGTATTCCCGGTGATACTCAGGAAGAGGGATAACCTCCCCCTAACGGCCTCCATTCCAGCCTTTATTAACTCGATTCTCTTTTGGTTGTTGAGGACAAGCCCTTCACCTATATCCCCTGCCCCAATAAGAACTCCATGGAGTTTATCAGCAGTATAATCCAATAAGCTTATTAAGCTTCTTTTATCTATATTATGTCCATCATCCAGAGGGGTTACAAGGGAACCGATCAATCCCTTAGGTGGTAATACTGTCATCTTCCTACACCTATTTAGTGTCCATCCAAAAATGGCCCTTTTGCCCAATCTCTATGTCAGGCTCAGATTTTAATCCTCGAAATATGTCAATATATTCCTGCGGTTAAAATCTTCGCCTTCCTTGACCTTGAACAAAATTGCTCATTTCTGGATGGGCACTAACCGGTGTATCGTTATGATGGGTATCAAAAAAATCCTTTGCATGTTTGGCAAAAGGAAATCTTACATTTTTCGTGGCGAAAAGATTAGGCGTGCATGCTTCTCTTGGATGCCTTAAGTGGGTTTAACTTGTTTTTTGTTATTCCATTTTCTTTTTTTACATGCGTGGCCAGATTGCAAGTGCCAGTTGACCATTTGTTTGCAGGTTCAGCACATGACTTGCAATATATCCCTGTAGGAAACTCTTCAGCAATATCACAGCCATCGCATGAATCTACAATTGGATAGCATCTTCCTCCGTTAAAAGAACAACCTTTCTTCTTCATGAATATACAATTCACACCTTCTTTAATACTATTACAGATCATTTTTAATCCCTCCAAATCTTTATTTTTTAAAAAGCATAGTTTTATAAAAAAGCCGAATCACCTACAATCCCTAGCTGTAAAAATCGAGATTGGCAACCCGGCATTTAATTGATGTAAATCTTATTCAAAAATTAGTAATTAAATTAGTAATTATATCTAATTAAAAAAATTTGTCAAGAAAATATTTGCTGATATTTTAAAAAAAATAAAAAGTGGGAGGGGATATGATGGTCGATATAGGCTATGGCAAGTCGATAAACCGACCATTCTTTTGAAACGGTTTGCCATCTATATAAATCTCACCGTCCTGCCTTAGGTCTTTTATCATATCCCAATGGAGGGCTGACCTGTTTAGCCCTCCTGTCTCAGGATATGAATTGCCCAGGGCGATATGAATTGTCCCCCCAATCTTCTCATCGAACAGGATGTTTTTAATGAACTTTGTAATTCCCCAGTTATTTCCAATCCCCAGTTCTCCCACGTACAAAGCCCCCTGGTCTATCTCTAGCATCCGATGGAGAAATTCCTCGTTTTTTGCTGCAGAAGCATCTATTACTTTACCGTTTTTGAATATCAGACGTATATCACTTATCTCCTTTCCCTGGTAAGAGGCTGGAAAGGAAAATCTGATATGGCCTTGAACCGAATTTTCTATCGGGCCTGTAAAAACCTCACCACTTGGCATATTATAATGCCCATCACTGTTAATAAAATTCCTTCCAATAACCGACATTTGAATATCCGTGTCCTTGCCGATGATATGGATAATCTTAGCAGTATTTAGAAAGTCAACGATCTTTTGCTGGTTTTTTGAGACCTTCTTCCATTCCGAGATAGGGTCATCTTTATCAGCAAAGGTTGCGCTGTAGACAAAATCTTCAAACTCCTCCAGAGACATCTCAGCATCTTGAGCATAGGCCTCTGTAGGAAACAGGGTAAGTGCCCATCTGTTCTTTTCCAGAATAATGTCCTTCAATGGCTTCCTTGCCAGATTAAATGCAACTTGTTTTTTAGGTTCTACATTGGTCAATACCCTGGTATTGGATTCACTCTGTATCACTATAGAGGCATCGGAATTTTCTGCTTCATACATGTCTATCAAAGAGAGGTGCCTTAGCTGGTCATCACCTGCATAATTGAAAAATATTTTTTGAATCTCGGGAAGGGTGATCCTTAGCCTGGGGTATGCGCCCCTTTGAAGAATCTTCTTATAGATCTCTTTGATCAAAGGGGAAGCCAATGTAGAGCCGGATACGAGAACCGTCTCTTTCTCTTTGACCTCTATAGAGTAATCTACCAGGATTCTTGCCAGTCTTTCGACCCTGAGATCCATCATAATTGAACTCCTTTATCTTTTTTTGGAGTAACTACTCAGCCGCCGATCTACGCTGATCATCACTGATATTTTGTAACTACTCAGGCACAGAGGGGCAAAGGCACAGAGGGGCATAGTTGTCTTGCCTATTTGCCGCTTAACTTCCTGATTAAGCTGCTAAGCATTCGTTCTATCTCTCGGCTTAATTCAGA
>JAUXFK010000039.1 GCA_030623035.1 Deltaproteobacteria bacterium
CCTTTCTCCCATTTCTTTGATAGCGAGATGTGTCCTGACCCTTGCATTGACTTCTGACAAATGAAAAGGCTTGGTGATATAGTCCACCCCACCTACTTCAAAACCTTTGGTTTTGTGTCCGGTGTGAGTGAGTGCGCTAATGAAAATTAAAGGAATGTTTTCTGTTTCCGGAATACCTTTGAGCCTTTTACATACTTCATATCCGTTCATTTCGGGCATCATGATATCCAAGAGGATTAAATCCGGCACATGTTTTTGTGCATAATCGATGGCTTTCGGTCCATTTTTGGCGATGCCCAGATGATAGTCGTTTTTTAAGGAGTTTACCAATAAATCGATATTGGTTGAATTATCCTCAACGATCAAAACCAAAGGCTTTTGTGATCGCACGGTCATTGCTCCTTTGACTCGTTTATGGGCCCCGGAAAGAAATAATTCCGTGACCCTATTCCCCAAGATTTCCCAGGATTTTGTTCAGAACTTCCAGGGCTTCATCGTAATCATAGTTATTGATAAGCTTTCCAATATTTTGAAAATTTGAGACATCAAGATGTACTTTGACGGCTTTGGCACGTTCATTTATCTTTTCAGGATCAGCAAGTTCAAGGGCCTCCGCCAGCTGTTCCAGTGCAGGCTTGAGTTGAGCCAGATCCATACCACTTTTTTTACCGGACAAAGGATCGATATTCGGCGTTTCAACAAGGGACTGTATCGATCCCAAAACCTGATTTAAGGCGGTTTCTACACTGTCGACTAAAGGGGAGATTACACCGGCTGTCTTTTTATCTTTGCATGCCTTTTCAAGTGCCTCTACACTTCTGTGCAGATTGCCTGCTCCGATATTTGCCCCGCTTCCCTTGAGATTATGAGCCAACCGGAGGAGTACAGCCCAATCATTTTTATCAAAAGCATCTCTTATTTTATTCTTGGTGTCCTGATTGTTCCTTAAGAATCCTTCAAGTATATGCTTGAAAGTATCATTGTCTAAATTCAGGTTGTTCAATGCCTCTTGAATATCGATACCTGGAAGCTTTGCAGGAAGATATCCGGACAGTTCTTTGGTTTCCGGGCCGGCTCCATCCGGTTCGATGTCTTGGATGCGCGGAGGTTCTATTCTGGTCTTTAACACCCTCCACAGCACCTGGAATAACCTGTCCTGGTTCACAGGCTTGGAGATGTAACCGTCCATGCCTGCTTCCCGGCACTTTTCTTCATCACCTTTCATCGCATGAGCGGTCATGGCAATGATGGGAAGGGATACAAATTTCGGGTCTTTTCTAATTGCTCTGGTTGCCTCATATCCATCCATTACCGGCATCTGGATATCCATGAGTACGGCGTCATAGTGAGATCGGTGCACAGCCTCGACAGCCTCCTTCCCATTATTGGCAATTTCAGCGAGGCTCCCAACCCCCTCCAGTATGGCCAATGCGATTTCCTGGTTTGTGGGATTGTCTTCCGCCACAAGAATCCGGACTCCTTTTAACCTGTTTTTGTAAATCGATGTTCTGGTTGTAATGTGTTTTCGCGGTTTTGCACTTTTGACATCTTTTTTCCCAAAAGTATCCATAATCGCATCAAAAAGAGTCGACTGGTATATGGGTTTAATAAGAAAACCATTGATTCCCACTTTATCAGAGTATAGCATTTCAGATTCTCTTCTAAAGGCAGTCATGAGGATAATGGGAATATGCAGATTCATCTCTGTCCGGATGATTCTTGAAGCTTCAATCCCATTCATTTCCGGCATTAAACAGTCCATCATGACCAGATCAACAGGATTTTCTCTCATCTCGCTATCTTCCAGCCGTTTCAGCGATTCCCCGCCTGAGCCGGCCATTTCCACATGAAAACCAAAAGATTCCAACATCTTCTTCATTATTGTGCGGCTGTCTACACAATCATCAACCACCAGAACGGTCAACCCCTGAATATCAGCAGGGAGTACAAGTTTTTGTGTTATTTCTTCGGGCCGCCGGTCGAAACGCGCGGTAAATCTAAACGTGCTGCCTACTCCCGGCTCGCTTTCGACCTCAATTTCCCCATCCATCATTTCCACAAGTTGCTTGCTAATACATAAGCCCAATCCGCTACCGCCATAATGACGCGTAATGGATGCATCGGCCTGGCTGAAAGGTTCAAAAATTCTTTTAATATAGTCCGGCGGTATCCCCACACCTGTATCTTTTAGGAAGAAATCCAGTGTTGTCTTGTCTGTTGACTTTTCGTGCTCACTAACCCCCAAAAGTATAATGCCGCCTTTTTCTGTGAATTTGACTGCGTTGCTCATAAGGTTCACAAGGACTTGCTGTAAGCGCAAGGAATCGCCTATCAAGGACCTTGACATTTCAGGGTCTATGTCCACAAGTATTTCAACTGTTTTTTCGGTGGCTCTATTAAGGAACATATCAATTACCGTATCCACCACATCATCTAATTGGAAGGGATGCATTTCCAAATCAAGTTTACCGGCTTCTATCTTTGAAACGTCTAGGATGTCGTTTATGATTCCAAGCAGGGAATAGGCAGATGAGTGTATAATCTGTAGATAATGTTCCAGTTTTTCAGGTACTGTTTCCTTCAATGCCAGATCTGAGGCAGCAATAATCCCATTCATGGGTGTGCGAATCTCATGGCTCATATTGGCCAAAAACGAGTTTTTGGCCTGGGTTGCTATCTCTGCTTTTTCTTTTGCTTCTCTCAGTTCTTCCTCTATCCGCTTGCGATTCGAGATATCGCGGCCTTCATGTATCAGGAGAACGACCTTGCCCTCTTCGTTTTTTACCGGTTTGATTGAATAATCCGTATCTTGAATGGCGCCACTAGGTAGCCCTAGTTTCCCTTCGAAACGGATAAACTGTCCGGCTGCAGCTCTTTTTATACTGTCACGTAGCTGATCCCGAAGTTCGCTTGAATAGCTGAACCATCTTGACTCCCAAAGTGGCGTGCCGACAAAGTCTGATTCTTTAACTCCCACAATATCCAATGCTGTTTTATTAACGCTTATCACCGTTCCATCGACCTCTGTCATACCCATTAATTGAAATGTTTGCTCATATACTGCCCGGAATTTCAGTTCGTTTTCCCGGCTTATTTCTTGTGCCCGCTTGCGCTCATTAAGCTCTGATTGCAATTCTATATGAGACATATTAAGCCTTTGATTAAGGTTCAGGATCAAAATGATAGAACCTCCCATTATCAGTACTAGAATAAACCCAACCAAAATCCAATACTTATAGGTTCGGAAAACATCGACAAGCGCTATCTCCCCCAAGTGTTTATAAGGGCCGATTTTTAGCTCTTTCAAGCATTCATTCACAGAGCGATAGTTCAGCGGAATGGTCCAGCCGACCAATCTTCCTGCAATGGGGACCGGAGAATCCTCAGGCATTTTAAGGAGTGCGACGGCAACTTCTTCGGCCAGTTCGTCGGAAACATGCTTAACTCTTGCCATAGGCCATTCAGGATACAAGCGCGTTGAACTCATACAAGGAAGATGGCCAAACTTTGCGCCCTCTTTACAGAACACATAAAAATTCTTAAGATCGACCTTTCCCTCCGCATGCATCTGTTCTAATGTATTGGTTCTCACAGACCCGGCATCAACTATGCCGTCTCGAACCGCATAAATGACCGCATCCTGTGTGCCGCCAAATCTAAGTTCTTTGAAATCATGATAGGGATCAATCCCTTTTTCTTTCAATTTACGCCATGCTGCCTGCCAGCCCCCAAGGGACTTCTCATCAACCGCCATAAAGGTCTTTCCCAGTAAATCATCTAAGCGCTTGATGTCCTCCCGATCCGCCTTTCTGAAAATCACTCCTCCATATCTTGTGCATACACCCTCAACGCACGCATTCTTCAATGTCGCAATCCGGTTCGCGCCATAAAAGTGTTCCAGTTCAATATAAGACGACGGATTTGTTAACACAAAATCGATCTTCCCATTTTTGACGGAATCGAGGATCTGGTTGTATCCAAGCGGTACAATAATAAACGTTTTGTCTGAAATTCGGTTCGAGAGATACTCGGCCAAAGGATCCCACTCTTCCTGGCACAATTCGTGTCCCCTTTTAGCCAGCACGCCGATTTTCAGTGGATTGTCTTCAGCCCGTACCAGACCAGGGGGGGAGGCACCAAATAGTAATGACACAAAAAGCAGTATGATAAATATTTTCTTCATTACGTTCTGCACCTTTTTCGACCTGTGCAGTTACACAAACACAGTGTGTTAAAGTTTCTCTGATGATTCATCGGCAGGATTGTATTAAGCGCCGGTTGCTCGACTATACAGGTCGATATTTTAGGATTAGGGTATGTATATCAAACCCTTAAGTCATTGACATTGAACACACATTAGGACATCTTTCATTTTTATGTTTACACTTTCGGAGTTTGTTTGGACTTCATAAGTATCAACTACTTTTAGGACGATGTGAAGGACGCCGAATTGTCTCTCAAGAAATATTTGTGATCGATTGCAGTGGCTTTGTTAATTGCATCGTATAGCATAAATCGGACAGGATTTCAAGATAATTATCCCACGCCTTATCAAAGAGAGAGGAGGTAAGAGGGATGTCCATCAGCAAGTAAATAACTTGACATGATGTTGATATACTGATAATAAAAGTTTCATGCCAAGATTAGCCCGTCTCAATGCCCCCGGTGTTCTGCACCACGTTATCATCCATGGGATAGAACGCCGAAAAATATTTAAGGACAATAAGGACAAGGATAATTTTCTTGACCGCCTGGGAACCCTGTTACCTGAAACAAAAATAACCTGCTATGCATGGGCACTTCTATCCAATCATGCACATTTTTTATTCCGAACCGGGGATACACCTCTATCAACTTTAATGCGTCGATTACTTACGGGCTATGCGGTAAGCTTCAACCGGAGGCACAAACGGCATGGTCAGCTTTTTCAAAATCGCTATAAATCCATTATTTGCCAGGAGGATGCCTATCTCAAAGAGCTGGTACGATATATCCATTTAAACCCATTGAGGGCAAGAATCGTCTCTGACATATGCGAACTCAACACTTATGCCTACTGTGGTCACAGTGTGATAATGGACCAGAAGAAACGGCCATGGCAGGATATGGGATACGTACTGTCCTACTTTGGCAAATCGCTTCGTGAATCCCGAAAACGTTACCTTCAATATGTTGAATCGGGGATTGAACAGGGAAGGAGGCCCGAGCTTGTAGGCGGTGGATTGATACGGAGTCTCGGCGGATGGCGGGCTGTAAAGAATGCTCGTTTTAAGGATAGAATGAAGGGTGATCATCGAATATTGGGGGATAGTGCCTTTGTGATGGAGTTGCTTGCAGGGGCAGAAGATAAATTTGAACGTTTCTATGAACTGAAAAGCAAAGGATATGATCTTGATACAGTAGAGCAGAAGGTTTGCCGGCTTTTCGGTGTAGAGCCGGATGAAATATGTTCAAAGAGCCGTCAAAAAATAAGAGCGGAAGCAAGGGGGTTATATTGTTACTGGGCGGTTGTGGAACTGGGATACTCATTGGCAGATTTGGCAAGACTTTTTGGCATGACCGGTCAAGGGGTCGGGTATGCTGTGCGAAGGGGTGAGCGAATCGCTAAAGAAAACAATTATAGACTCATAGATTGAGTTAATTACTTATTGATGGTCGTCCCCCCAACCTGCCTCAGGTATCCGCGCAAACGCACGTTTGAATTCATCGACTTTTTTTGGCTGCTTACGGTTTAATTCGAGAATCACTGTCCCTGACCTGATTCCCGCCTACCCCTGTGAAAGATACATTTATGCAATCTAAATTATTCTTGCCTTAAATTAAGAATAATCGTACTATAAACAGACAGAAAGCACTTATTATTAACAGTTAGGGATGAGTCCAGTCATGTTGAATGGTCATTACCAATTCCTCACCCCCGAGGAGATTGAACTCGTAATTAAGAAACTTGAATATGCCATTGCTGAACATACCAGATGGCTTAACGATTTGTACCGAAGCCGGATATGCGGTTTGCCGGTAGCGGAAATCTATCTGAAAAAAAACGCCCATCATTTATGTAAGTTTGGCCGATGGTACCATAATACTTCTTCACCGGTCCTCATGGGACGTGAAGATTTTATTCTGATTGACAGACTCCACCGCGCCATGCACGCCAGTGCCCGTATCCTGGCCATAAAAACCAAGCAGGGTGAGAACATTACGGTCAAAGATTACGATACCTTTATCAAAAAGGAAGAGGATCTGTCAACCGGACTATTGAAATTGCGAAATGAAATGCGGGATAATCTTTTTGCCTTTGATTATCTCACCGGCCTTCTCAATCGTCAGTCGTTTTTTACCATTCTTATTCAGGAACATGCACGGGTAGTTCGCACAGGCCGTCCCTGTTGTATTTCAATGGTTGATATCGATCACTTCAAGATTGTTAATGATACATATGGTCATCTGGCCGGCGATAAGGTGTTGCAGGAAACCACTCAGTGTCTTATCCAACATCGGCGACCCTATGATTCAATTTGGCGTTATGGGGGTGAGGAATTCCTTATCTGTCTGCCCGGTACTGTACCGGACATGGCTAGAAAAATTCTGGAGCGGCTTCGCACCAGAATATCATCGATGTCTATTGTCCTGGATAGAAATAGAAGCATAAACATTACCGTTTCTTTCGGTATTGCTGAAATAGAGCCCGATGTATCCATAACTGATATAATCTCACGTGCCGATGAGAGCATGTATGCCGCTAAAAATGGCGGACGCAATAGGATTTGCATCTGGGGTGAGTGGGCAAGCCTTCATCAAAATGAAACATTTTAGGGCCAGCGTAACCCAGAGAGAAAGTCCCGAGTTGATATTAACCCAAATCCACCGTCTAGGTCAAAATGGACCTATGTTACAAAACCGTTCATCCTCATCCTTTCAGGCGACTACAAGGGGACGACCTTAAATCCCCGCAAAATCCCCGTGTTTACAAGTTATGCAGAACAACTTATTGGTGAAATAAATAAAATGCCTGAAGAGCAGCTTCCCATTTTTTTAGGTATTGTGCGGTTGTTCAGAGAAGGTGTCACCCTAAAGTCGGCGGAGACGAGTTTCCGGAAAGGTTGGGAAGAAGCGTTTACTGGTGAAACAACGTCGGTATCAGAATTATGGGACGGCATTGATGCGAAATAAAGGAGGCGAATCAGTAGAAGTTGAGTATACGCCGGAGTTTAAGCGCAATCTTCGAATGCTCGCAAAGAAATACCGACACATACGCTCTGATATACAACCAGTACTTGATCAACTTCAGGCCGGAGAGGTCATTGTGGATAAGATCCCTCAGACACGGCATAGTATTTTCAAGGGGATCAGGATGACATCTCACCAGAGCAAATTCGGCGTATTGTAAGAGAATTTGACTGTCAGTAAATCTGATATAAAAAAATAACTCAGAAATGTTCGTCAAAGACCGTCCAAATCATTATTTGGCGAAGCATTTACGACAAATTAGAAATAAAATAACCGCACAATATCCAACCTTACAATTAGCATTTCATCACTTTGCCCCAGACCGAACAGTTTCGTAATCAGTTGGTATTATTAAATCTTTTTAAAATTCTTCCTATTTTTTATACCTTTATTGCTCGAATCCGAGCAGCCATTTTTTATAAAGTAAGTACATAGACTTTGCAATAAAATATAGGCAGTTTAATTATAATTTAAAAATCATACGGTTAGAGCTATTGAGGGAGGTTTGTTTTCAAAAGGATAATTATGGTATGTATTTTGCTACCATAGGACAATTGTATCTATCTAAGCCCTTAGGTGAAGTCGGCAGTCTTCTCCAGGGGATTGGCACAAGTATTGAGTATTTAAGCCGTGAGGACAAGATTATTCAAAGCATAAAATTCTGATAGCTCATTAAGATGGCTAAACAATTACAGTAGAAAGGTATTTAGAGAAAGAAACTTGGAAAACCTTAAAGAACACTTAAAAGAGAGCATAGCCCGATTGGGAGAAGAATACGGTAATGGATTGTATGGCCGTGAACTTGTGCGGAGATACTCTTCCATTGTGGATGAATGTCTCAAGAAAATCTTTGTTGCCGACTTGTCCTCTAAAGGTAACGGAAACAACAAAGGTTATGCCATTGCTGCATTAGGAGGTTACGGTAGAGAAGAATTGAGTCCATACTCTGATATAGACCTCATGTTTTTAATACCGCAGAGGTTCAATAGCAGTATTGAGGATATTACAGGCAGGATACTCTATCCCCTATGGGATGCCGGAATAACAGTTGGGTACTGTAATAGAACCTTGAAAGATTGTCTAACCATGATGAAAGAGGATATTACAGTGAGGACCTCCCTGATGGAAATGCGCTATCTTATGGGGGACAGAGGTCTGTACAGCCAATTTCAGAGATCAATCCTCAAGAACGCATTGTCTAAAGGTGTTAATTCCTTTATCTCAGAACAATTGAAGGATATGGAATCGAGGCGTAGGTATTATGGTGACTCTGTGTATCTGCTGGAACCCCATCTGAAAGAGGGTGAGGGTGGCTTGAGGGATATTCAGAGCGCTCTCTGGATAGCCAGGGTCAGGTTTCAGGCAAGGGGGATAGATGAATTAGAGGCAAAGGGTGTGCTATCTTCACGGGAAATCTCTCTATTGGAAGAGTCTCTGGAGTTTCTGTGGAAGGTGAGAAACGGGCTCCATTTTGTAAGCGGCAGAAAAAATGATCACCTTGCCTTTGAATATCAGGAAAAGATAGCAAATGCTCTTGGCTACGATGACCCTGATTCAACGTTCGGGGTGAGACGATTCATGCACGACTATTACCAGTGTGCTGAGAATATAAAACATCTATCATCCGTGTTGACCGAGAGATCGGGGAGGAACCCAGGGAGGATCAAGAAAATCAGGAGAAAGGCCTCTTCCATGAGGATGGATTACGGCTTTGAGATAAAAAACAACAGGATATCGGTTGTGGATCCTGATCTTTTGAGGAGAAGCCCCCTGGCTATGATGAAAGTGTTCAGGTATTCCCAGGAACTGAACAAAGAGATCGGTATAGATACCCAGGAACTTATTAGAGAGAATTTGGACCTCGTAGATGAAGAATTCCGAAACTCTATGGATGTGAACAGCTCCTTCATATCGATTCTGAGGGGAAAGGGAGGAGCGGCAAAGACTCTTACCACGATGCACAGGCTTGGATTTCTAGCTGAGTTTATCCCTGAATTTGCCGGGATAACCCGTCTTCCTCAGCCATATTACTACCACGTCTATACGGCTGATATCCACACTCTCTTTGCCGTTGAAGAGTTCGAAAACCTCCTTTTGGGGTACTATAAAGGCTCCTTTTCCTTTCTCAGCAATTTAGTCAAAGAAGAAAACAATGCCGAGCTGATCTTTCTTGCCCTTCTCTTTCATGATCTGGGAAAGGCCTTTAAGACCGACCATGTGGAGAAAGGCGTAGAACTTGTCCACATAATAGCGGATAGGATGGGACTTTCAAAAGAAGATACGGAGCTGGTAGCTTTTTTGGTAGAAAATCACATCTACATGTCCAGTGTAGCCCAGACCAGAGATCTGTCCGATGAGCATTTGATTATTAAGTTCGCCCAAAAGATGAAAGACATGGATAGATTGCGAAGGCTCTACATCCTGACCTTTGCCGATTTGAAGGCATCGAGGGCAGAGGCCTTCAACTCATGGAAGGCTACCCTCTTTCAGGAACTCTATATAAGAGCATTCCATATTATAGAGAAGGGGGGCTTTACCATGACGGATATAGAATCTAAACTCGATAAGATAAGAAATGAGGTCATATCAGAGCTGCGCCCAAGGATGCCCATGGATGACATCCATTACAATCTGGACTTAATGCCGTCACGGTACCTTCTCAATAACAGCCCTGAGATAATATCAAACCATATCCTCTTGTGCAACAACCTGGAAGAGGGAACCCTTGCCTTTGATGTAAGGGAGAAACCGGATAAAGGTTATTATGATATCCTTATAGCTACACCGGATTTCCACGGTCTGTTCTACAAGGTTTGCGGCGTCATGGTCTATCATAATATGAATATATTAGATGCACAGATAGACACCAGAAGTGATGGCATAGCCATACAGCTTCTGCGCGTCAATTACCTGTACAATGATGAAACTGTAGATCGCGAGGAGTGGAAAGCCATCGAGGATAACCTGGAGAATGTCATCGACGGAAGGATCAAGGCGGAAGATCTGGTAAAGAAGAGAGAGTCTTATCTCCTTTCTAAAGAAGCGGGTCTTAAGGATATTAAGGCGACCATAAGGATTGATAACGATACCTCCGACTTTTACACGGTGATCGATGTAGAGACCAACGATAGATTCGGCCTCCTTTATTCAATCACAAAGGCCATATCGGATATAGGTATCTCTATCTATATAGCAAAGATAGCCACGAGTCTTATGCGGGTTACTGACAGTTTTTATGTGAGAGATATATTTGGTCAAAAGATATACGATGAGAGTAAGTTAAAAAGGATCAGATATAGTCTTTTCAAGGTTTTAGAGAAAACAGGAGGATACTATGAAGAAGATTGAAGCTATTATCAAACCTTTTAAACTGGATGATGTTAAGGAGAAGCTTACAAAACTGGGAGTGCAGGGGATGACCGTATCGGAAGTGAAGGGCTTTGGCCGTCAAAAAGGCCATACCGAGATCTATAGAGGTGCCGAATACGTAATCGATTTCGTGCCTAAAATAAAGATAGAAATCGTAATTGAGGATGACATGGTTTCAAAGGTGGTAGAGACTATAGAGAAGTCTGCAAGGACTGGAAAGATAGGAGATGGAAAGATATTTGTCCTGCCAGTGGAAGAGGCAATCAGGATAAGGACAGGAGAACGAAAGGAAGATGCTTTGTAATGGAGGTTGAATTTTATGTGTAAAATATTATTTGAGTTATTATTTGTCTTGTCAAGCCTTTTTATCAGCCACATTTCAGCCTTTGGAGCTACAGAACAGCAAGTTTTGAATTGCGATTCAGGAAATACTGCATGGATGATGATATCTTCCGCCCTGGTTCTCCTCATGTTACCCGGCCTTGCTTTGTTCTATGCAGGGATGGTGAGGAGTAAAAATGTCCTTGGTACGATGATGCATAGTTTTCTGGCCATGGCGATCATCAGTATCCAGTGGGTTGTTATCGGTTATACCCTGGCATTTGGGTCAGATAAAGGCGGCCTAATCGGAGGCCTCGATTTTTTCTTATTAAAGGGGATAAGCCCTTACACCTTACAGGGAGATATCCCCCTTTATGTATTCATTATGTTTCAGGGGATGTTTGCCATTATTACCCCTGCCCTTATCAGTGGGGCACTGGCAGAGCGAGTAAAGTTCAGCGCTTTCTTTCTTTTCATACTTCTTTGGAGTACGCTTATCTATGACCCTATTGCCCATTGGGTCTGGGGCGAAGGAGGCTGGCTTTACAAGATGGGGGCTCTGGACTTTGCCGGTGGGACAGTTGTTCATGTATCCTCTGGTATTTCTTCGCTGGCTGCAATCCTTATACTTGGGAAGAGGGTGGGATATCTTAAGGAAACATTAACCCCCCATAACATGACCATTACCTTACTTGGGGCTGGACTTCTTTGGATCGGCTGGTTTGGCTTTAATGCAGGGAGCGCTCTCGCAGCAAACACCAGTGCAGGACTGGCCTTTATTACCACTCACCTGGCCTCGTCGTCTGCCGCGCTGTCATGGCTTCTATATGAATGGAAACATCAGGGAAGGCCTAGTGCATTGGGGTTTGCCTCTGGAATTGTAGCGGGTTTGGTTGCAATTACTCCCGCAGCGGGGTTTGTAAAACCGGGACCAGCCATAATCATTGGTCTGGTTGCTGGAATCTTATGTTATAGAGCCGTCCTTTTAAAGGTAAAATCGGATATGATGATTCCCTTGATGTATTTGGTATCCATGGAGTAGGGGGAATCTGGGGGGCTCTGGCTACGGGCATATTTGTCACTATTGGAGGAAGTGGTGTCCTGACAGGAAATTACAGCCAGTTAGCCATACAATTAACAGGCGTTTTAGCTACCGCTTTCTATGCCTTTGTAGGGACATATCTTATCGTATTAGTTCTGGATAAGATAATCGGCTTGCGGGTTAGCGAAGAGGATGAGGTCGTCGGTCTGGATCAGACACAGCATGGTGAGATTGGTTATAGGTATTAAAAAACGGGAAGTAAAAAAGAAGTGAAGTTAAGAGGTTAGGGTCTGCCAAGGAAGCAGGTTTTCTGACTTCGAATTTGACAGGCGAATGAGATACTTATAACATGACAAAGCCCATTTGCCATTGGCAGAATAAACACGGATTCCCAAGTTTGTTAATTGCTGAGTATGTGCAAGGGTAATATCTTACTTGCCACGCTTTCGTATACCTCACGTCGCATCACTCGGAGAACATGCCCTTCTTCCCAGATGCCTCCCCTCAGCTTATCTTCCAGAGCTGTTGATCGTAAGGTTTCCAGCACCATAGAGATTAGTTTTGGTTCGTCAATTTCTCCAACACGGGGGCTCACCACAATACTGACCTTTGGCAGACCGTTCTCTTCCTGTTCAACAAATTGATAGTCGGTTGGATTTCCGCCAAAATGAGTTGGTAAAATATCCTCAATCAGGGTGATTAACTCGCTGCCGGTGAAACACATGCCCTCACTGGTTAACTTCTCGTAACTTCGAATGGTATGTAGATGTTGTCGCAGTCCGAAAGATTCCAATAGGCAACCACAAGAGCGCTCTTCAATCTCTCCGTAATCACCGCTTTCCACATTGAGCATGATCTTAGGGCATCCTGGGAACAGGGTTGTGTGAATCAGAGCTTTAATGCTATTACCACTTTTGCCAATGGGTTTTTCTCGCTGAATCAACGCCATCTTTGATGGAAGTAAATGGACATCATCTAATGTTGCAGGGGCAGCGCAAGCTATACCAATATGGCCTGCTTCTCCCATAGAGTAATGACAGACAGCCTGACACCCTGTGTCAGCAACTACCCTGGCTTTAGCGGGAGTAAAAGGTTCTCCGCCGAATCGAAACAACGTACCTGAGATATCAATACAATGCTCTTTTGCTGCCAGACACACCCGAACCCCTGCACTCGCACTTGTGTCGATATGAGCAGGTGTACCTTCCTCCTTTTTCGCTGCCAGCCATCGTGCTACCTGTAAGGCTTCCGCAAGAGGAGAGTATTTCGGTATCGGTAATGGTCTTCTCCATAACCGACTGGCAAAGATGACGTAGTTTGTGAAAAGAAAATGCCTCCAGGTTCCCAAATTCAACTCGTTCCTGTTTTGAGTAAACCATTGTTCTACCTGTTTTCCCAGCTTGATATGACGCAGTGCGTTCTTCATACCGGCAACTCCTGGAGGAAGTGGACGCCACAGGCCTGTTGGTCGGTCTGCTATATCAAAGGCCATAAGAAACAGGGCATGGGAACAAGCTTCGTGTTCAAGCAAATCAAAGTCAACGAGAAGGCGCGTTCCCGCACCTCGTGATCCTCCGGTGCTGGCGTTGTAATGCCTGGCTAAAAGGGGGTTATCAAAATCTTTGGCATGCACGGAAAGCTGAAACCCCGGACGCTTGATCGGATGACGCCCTTTGAACTCATCAAGAGTAATATACACGCCTTCCTCATAAAGCGCTGTCAAAGTACTTTCTATGCCCCCTTGCCTAACCATATGGTCAATATCTGAAAAATTGAGTCCGGCCTGCTTCAAAAGCGCCTTATATGGACTTCCGGGATTCTCATAAACACCTTTTTTTATGAGGCGCAGAAAATTGTCTTTTCGGTTTGCCATGTGCTGTTGTATGTTCTCCCGGGCCTCATCCAGAGAGATCGTCTGTCGCAGGAAATCGGGTAGCCCCGTGGCATAACGTACAAACGCGGTTATATCTGCTAAAATACTAATAACTCAATCCTCGTTTTGCTGTAACAGTTTAGCTTTTTGAAATTTTAGTTGCAAACGCGGTGGTCAAATTTTAACCTGTGCAACTGTTTGAACATTTTAGTGAGCGTTAAGAGTGAGATATCGTTCTGTTGGTCATATATAAACTGCCTCATCTAAAATGGACTCTTTAAACTGCGGCTTGATGCCTTTTCGGGTGACTAAATCAATTTCTGAGTTTAAAGCTTTTTCAAGATAGTGCTCCAATTCGATCAAGGTGATGAGGCTGGGAACTTCTTCATAATCAATAAGAATATCAATATCACTTTTTTGGGTTTGCTCACCTCGAACATATGACCCAAATATACCAACACGGTTCACTTTATATTTTTCTGTAAGTATTTCTTTCTGTTGGATTAAACTATTTTTTATTTCCTCCAAAGTTTTCATACCTTTATGACTCCTTATTTAGAAAGATAACAAGTCTGTAGAAAAACCGTTTTTAACAAGACACTCCTTTTATCCAGCCGGGGATTTTTTGAAATCCCAGTGCCGTCTGGATAGTTCTCCTTTGTGTGGGATCGTCTGGTCTTGGCTATGGACTCATTACTATTGGCTTATTGTTGTCCTATTGCGCTGTTTTCCCGCTACTATTCCATTTATTACGCAAATCCTGGCCTGTAACGCTGAATCTTTTTCATATTGTGCACGATGCAAAACAGATTCCACTGGGCATTTACCTTGGGTTTACCACGCATGGTGAAACGATCCAGACCGAGTGCGAAGCAGATATTCGCGAATACCGGTTCCAATGTTCCCATCCATTAGCAACTTATAAATGTGAAGAACGTTCCCTATATCTAACATAACCCTTATGCCAAGTTATTTAATTACCTAAAGACGTCCCCCATATCCATCCAATCTAACCTTATTCGTTAGAGGGCTTATTTGGCTGGCCCCCAATGATTTCTTTTGATAGTGCAGAAAAGGCAGACTCACTATTATCTTGGACTTCAGATAATAGAGCTTCTAGTTCATGTTTTGGCATCCTTTTTAACAACTCAAAGAGTATGATGGTA
>JAUXFK010000129.1 GCA_030623035.1 Deltaproteobacteria bacterium
AGGACTCAATATATTGAAGGGAAAAAAAGTTCAAACTAGGGATTATGTTTAAAGATATGGATTTTGCAACCAGCAAAAAAATCGGATTCTTTCTCTGGAATTAGGTCGATTTGCTAAAAGGGGAACTTTTCATAAATTGCTCATTTCTGGATGGACACTATTGAGTTTATTCGTATTATTTTAGCCTTATGAAACAGAAAGCACTCACTAAGCTTCAACAGCAATCAAATTTTAACCCGTGCAGAACTCGCATCTAAGTGAGCATAAAGAAAGAACAGGGGGATTTTTGGGGCTTAAAGTCAATGAGATTTTTTATAGTATCCAGGGAGAATCATCATACGCCGGCCACCCTTGCGTATTTGTGAGGCTCACAGGATGTAATCTGAGATGTTCATACTGCGATACCCGGTATGCTTACGAAGAGGGTGAGGAAATGGGAATCGACATGATTCTATGCCGAATTGCCGGTTATCGATGTCCCCTCGTTGAGGTAACCGGCGGCGAACCCTTGATCCAAGATGAAACGCCGATTCTTATCCATCGATTATTGGAAAACGGATATCGTGTTCTTATGGAAACCAACGGCAGCCGGGACATCAGACGTGTTGATGATCGATGTACTATAATCCTCGATATCAAATGCCCCTCAAGCGGAGAGATAAATAAGAATGACCTGAATAACCTAAAGAGGTTAAAAGATAATGATGAGATAAAATTCGTTATCGGCAATGTAGAGGATTATAATTTCGCAAAGAAAATACTGAATTCCATGGACCCCAACCAATTAAGGGCAGCTTCAGTTTTTTTCTCACCTGTCTACGCTAAGATGGAGGCGAATACACTGGCCAAATGGATATTAGAAGATAAATTGCAGGTCAGGCTTCAACTCCAACTCCACAAAATCATCTGGGGCACTGAACAAAGAGGGGTATAAGAAGAAGGCATTCTATGACCTATAAGAAAAAAGCAATCGTTCTTTCCAGTGGCGGTCTCGATTCCACCACAGTTATAGCCATAGCCAAACAGGATGGCTATGAGATATACAGTCTCAGCTTTTACTATGGACAACGCCACGCATTGGAATTAGAGGCTGCTAAAAGAGTAGCTAAGGCGCTAGACGTCAAGCAACACATGGTCTTCGACATTTCAATGGACAGGATAGGCGGTTCTGCCCTAACCTATAATAAAGAAGTGCCTAAGCCTGGAAATGAGCAAGAAATAAAGAAAGATATCCCCGCAACCTATGTTCCTGCGCGTAACACCATATTTCTATCCTGTGCTTTAGCCTGGGCAGAGGTGCTTGAGGTGTCGGATATCTTTATAGGGGTGAATGCGATCGATTACTCGGGGTATCCGGATTGCAGGCCTGAGTATATAGAGGCCTTTGAACGTATGGCAAACCTGGCTACCAAAGCAGGAATCGAAGGTAAAACAAGAATCAAGATCAGAACCCCCCTCATTCATATGACCAAGGCAGAAATTATACAAAAAGGCATTAAACTGGGTGTTGATTACAGCATGACCCATAGCTGCTACGATCCGTCACCGGATGGTCTCGCCTGTGGCCACTGCGAAAGCTGTCTTTTCAGGAAAAAGGGATTTAAGGAGGCTGGTATTCCGGATCCAACTGAGTATTAAGTCTTTAACCTCGGATCGATTGCATCCCTGAGCCCCTCTCCCAAAAGGTTATAACCCAAAACAGTAATGAGTATAGCAAGCCCCGGATAGAGGGACAGCCACCATGCAATCTCTATATTATCCTTCCCTGCAGTTAATATATTCCCCCAACTGGGTGTAGGGGGTTGCACTCCGATTCCAAGGAAACTCAACGCAGACTCTGTTAGGATTGCAGCGGCAACCCCCAATGTGACAGACACCCATATTGGAGATAGCGCATTGGGCAGGATATGAAGAAAGATAAGTCGGATATCCCTTGCCCCCATAGCCCTTGCAGCCTTTACAAAGTCTCTTTCTTTAAGGCTTAAAATCTCTGCCCTTATAAGACGCGTTACCCCCATCCATGAAGTTACCCCGATTACGGCCATAATATTCCATATGTTCGGTTCAAGGATGGCAATAACCGCAAGGATAAGAAAGAAAGTAGGGAAACACAGCATTACATCCACAAATCTCATGATTAAACTATCGATCCATTTCCCATAAAAACCAGCCAATGCCCCGAAAAAGATACCAATAACAGTAGCAATACCTACCGCCACAAACCCAACCAAAAGAGATATCCTGGATCCCCAGATCATACGGCTTAAAACATCTCTCCCCAATTGATCGGTCCCCAATAGATGATCTTTACTCGGGGCCTGTAATGAGCTCTTGATATCTATCTCATTTGGATCATAAGGTGAAGTATACGGAGCTGAAATAGCGACAAAGAAAAGTAAAAGGACGATTATACCCCCACTTATACCCAGAATATTCTTCTTGAACCTGCGCCAAAAAAGCAGACCTGGAGTCTCTTTTTTCAGTTTTCTGCTTTTCTCAATGTCCATAATCAGACCTTATATAAAAAGGTATGGTTTCTGCATGATCTATTGTGTCCATCCATAAATTAGCAAACGGGTCATTTATGGATGGACACTATTTAGCGACCTTTATCCGCGGGTCTACAAGCGCATATGATAAATCGGCTATCAGGTTACCCAGCAAGGTCAGCACTGCTCCAATAACCAGGATTCCCATCACTACCGGGTAGTCCCTCGCCATAACGCTCATATAGAAAAGCTGTCCCATGCCTGGTATGGCAAAAATCGTTTCAAAGATCACACTCCCCCCGATCAATCCTGGAACCGATAGACCTAAAATTGTAATAACCGGCAGCAAAGCATTTCTTAAAGCATGTTTGAATATCACCACTCTCTCATTCAACCCCTTTGAACGAGCCGTGATGATATAATCCTGTCTGATCACCTCCAGCATGTTCGCCCTTGTATATCTGGACAGTCCAGCCAATCCCCCAAAGGCCGAAATAAATATCGGAAGTATGAGATGTTTCACCCTGTCCATAATCATTCCAAACGCTGAAAGATAGTCGTAATTCAATGATTTTAAACCGGATATCGGTAACCAGCCGAGGTTTACACCAAACAGGATCATCAAAAGCAAGGCGAGCCAGAATGTTGGGACTGCGAATCCGATAAACACGAATACCGTTGTAAACTTATCAAAAAATGAGTTCTGGTAACTGGCTGATATCACACCAATGGGAATTGCTATTGATATGATTAATAGCATAGACAGCACATTTATAAATACCGTTATTGGAATTCTTTCGCTGATCTTGTCTATCACTGGCCTTCCGTCTGTTGAAAATGAATTGCCTAAATCCAGGATAATCAAACGTTTTAGCCAGAGAAGGTACTGGATATGTAATGCCCTGTCCAACCCATAGATCGTCTCCAGGCGAGCCCTGGCCTCTGCTGTAATCTTTGGATTCAAATCCGTCTGTAAGCCCGTAGGTTTTCCGGGGGCAAGATGTATCACCAAAAATGAGATAATCGTAATCCCAAAAAACAATGGGATCATGGAGATAAGGCGTTTAAGTAAATAGTAAAACAAGAGACCTCCGATGGTTTACGAACTAGTGTCCATCCAGAAATAGCCCTTTTGCCCAATCTCTGCGTCAGGCTCAGATTTTAATCCTCGAAATATGTCAATATATTCCTGTGGTTAAAATCTTCGCCTTCCTTGACCTTGAACAAAATTGCTCATTTCTGGATGGACACGAACGACAACCTGTCTCAATTAATACTGGATTACATGGTATCAATTAAATACAGGCTGTTGCCAAAGAGATTGAAGAAGCCATTTATATGATGGTGTTGGTCCTTCATGGATGGATATATTCTATAAAGGTTGAGCGTTTATTGTCAAGGAATACTATCGATTGTTGCAAAGGGCTGCCACAGACAATAAAGGCAATACAATTTATTTCATGTTAAAAAGGTCCTTTGTTTATGTTGAATCTCCGTAACTACTCAGGTTGTCAGGTTCAAGCCAGCCCTGGCGCGACTTCACCGGCATATATTACAATTGCTATAGTGTTGCTGGAGTTTAACCTTGAACCCCGGAACTTTGAACCTGAGTAGTTACGAATCTCCTTGAAAAAACACATAAGTTCTAGTATAGTACTATTCATTTTAATATACTCTCTATTGTAAAAGGAAAGAGGCAATTTAGGAAGACAGTTACAAAAATTTAGAAGGGGAAACGATGTCGAAGATACCGAAAGCAGAAAAGATGGAAGAAAAAAACAGGGAACACTGGCTCAAGGAAGAAGAAAAACTGTATGCCCACAGAAAGGAGGCATATGATGTTGGGGGAGAAAAACAGATCAACAGACTGACCAAACAGGGGAAAAAGCCTGTCAGAGAGCTAATTAACCTGTTGATTGACCCTGGGACAGAGTTCTTTGAGGTCGATTTAGATGCCGGTTTTGAAATAGATTATACGAAGCAGCCTCATATACCCGGCGGCGGACTGGTTACAGGAGTTGGCAAAATTCACAATAAGGACTGCATGATATTTGGTAATGAGAATCGAATGACAGCAGGGACATATTATCCAATAACCCTGAAGAAACATATGCGTGCCCAGAGAATTGCCGAAGAATGCGGCCTCACCTGCGTTTATATTGCAGATTCCGGGGGGATATTCTTGCCGATGCAAGAGGAGTGCTTTGCAGATGAGGGCATGTTTGGTTCTATGTTTTATAATATGTGCAACATGTCTGCCAGAGGGATCAAGCAGTACACCTTGAGCACAGGCGGAAATACGGCAGGGGGGGCTTATATCGTCTATCTTGCCTGTGAATCGATAATGATAGAGAAGCTTGCCTTTGCCTTTCTGGCAGGTCCTCCTATGGTAAAATCAGCCATAGGCGAAGATGTAAGTATGGAGGATTTAGGCGGGGCCTATGTTCATACAAGACATTCAGGGGGTTGTGACCACTTTGTAAAAAGCCAGGAGCAAGGCATTGAGAAACTCAGAGAATTGATCAAATTTGATCCGCCCCAGGAAACTTATATTGATCGTAGGGAGGCTAAAGAACCCGGAGTCCCTGTGGAGAGACTCTATGAAATATTGCCGAAAGATACATACAGGGCCATCAATGTAAGAGAAGTTATCAAGTGCATCGCAGACGATAGTTATTTCTCTGAATATAAGAAGGAATATAAATCAGGCCGAGGTGATACCATAGTCTGTGGCAAGATGTGGCTTAAGGGCATTCCAGTTGGGGTTATCGCCTCTAATGGAGTTGGGGTGATCTTTATTGAGGCGGCCAGAAAAGCAGCAGAATGGATGATTCGATGTGGAAATGATAAGACCCCTTTACTTTTCATCCAGAATGCACCTGGATATATGGTAGGCAAACAGGAAGAGTGGAGAGGAATCGGCAAGTATGGAGCCGATATGGTAAGGACATGCAGTACAGTTCAAGTACCGAAGATCCAGTGGGTCATAGGCCCTGACCATGGAGCCGCCAATTATGGCATGTGTGGAAGGGCATATAAACCAAGGTTCTGCTTTCAGACAATGCGTGCCAGGACTTCTGTAATGTCCGGGAAAACAGCGGCTTTTATCCTTACCAGCCTCGAAAGAAAGAAGGCAAAGGCAGCAGGCAGGGACATGGATGAAGACGAGGTAGCCAGGTTCGATTCCATGATGAGGGAAAAGTACGATAAGGAGGCCCATCCCTTCTTTACCGGGGCACGTCTGTTTCACGATGGTGTCATCACCTTAAGGGAGTCAAGGGATGTACTGGCCAGGGCTTTCGAACTCGCTTTACACCAGCCAATCACTGACTCTGTATATGGGAATGTGAAATTTTAAGGAGGGATCAGGATGTCAGATATAATGTTAAAAGAGGAAAAGGATGGAATCCTTACCCTAACCCTAAATCGCCCCGAGTCTATGAACTGCTTCAATATTGCGCTGCTTAATAAACTGAATGCCGTCATAAAAGAGGCAAACTTCAATAATGATCTTCGGGTAATAATCATCACCGGGGCAATAGGTGAGAAAAAAGCGGCTTTTTGCACAGGTGCAGACCTGGTAGAGAGGAGAACCATGTCTGTGGACGACGTTAAGCGGTTTATTCATACGATCAGTTCTACTTTTTCCGAAGTTCAAAATGTGAAGGTACCGGTTATCGCAGCGATGAACGGCTTTGCTTTTGGAGGAGGGCTGGAGTTGGCTCTGGCATGCGATATCAGAGTAGCTTCCTCTAATGCAGTCATGGGATTGACAGAGACCGGCCTTGCCATTATCCCTGGTGCCGGTGGTACCCAACGTCTACCAAGGATTGTAGGCATACCAAAAGCCAAAGAAATGATCTATATGGCCAAGCGCATTACAGCAGACGAGGCACTTAAATGCGGCCTAATTAGCCAGGTGGTAGAACCGGAGAAGTTGATGGATACATGCATTGAGATCGCAAAGACGATCGCACAGAACGGCCCTATCGCTTTGCAGCAAGCAAAATTTGCCATTAATAAAGGTATGGAGTGCAGTCTCGATGTTGGCCTGGGCATAGAAACCAGGGCATATGCGATAACCATACCAACAGAGGATAGGATCGAAGGACTCAATGCATTTAAAGATAAGCGTAAACCAGAATACAAGGGTAGATAAAGGACTGAGGAGGTAATTGAATAATGGAATTGAAATATCCAAAGAAGGTCAGGCTGGGAGATATAACCGTGCGTGATGGGTTTCAGCATGAGGAGAACTTTATCCGAACAGAGGCAAAGCTCTTTTACTTGGAAGAACTCATTCTATGCGGATTCAAGCGCCTGGAAGTAACTAATTTCGGCAACCCAAAAGGAATGCCCCAATTCAAAGATGCCGATGAGTTGATGAAACAATTACGCAACAGCAAGAAGTTGACCAGGGCCGGCGTCAACTGGGATAATATAGAATTAACAGTGGTTACCATAAGGGAAAGATCAATTGACAGGGCTATCGAGGCAAAAAAAGAGGGCTGGGGGCCGGATCGAATCCTTATGATGGTATCGACCGATGAAGAACATCACTTTGCTAACTCTGGGGCATCCCTGCCGGCATACTGGAAAGAAGCTGAGCGGTGTATTAAAAAGGCTTCAGACGCAGGAATCAAGATGTGTGGTTGTGTGAGTACGATCTGGGGCAGTCCCATTTCAGGGCCTACAAAATTAGAAGATGCTGTTGAGTTCTCCAAACGATGGCTAGACATTGGTGCTGCTGATATAGAGCATGCGGATCACGACGGTTCTGCACCACCGGATCAGGTTTATCGCTATTTCTCCATGGTCCTGGATGCAATCCCAAATACGGATCTCCATGTGGGTCACTTTCATGTAACAAGAGGCTGGGGTTTGGCCAATGTACTGGCTGCGCTTCAGGCAGGAATAGACATATTTGAAGGAACCATGGGCGGCCTGGGTGGGCAGCCTACCAATTTCATAGATGGTGTCCCTGTTACCGGCACAGGGGCATACTACTATAGAGATCCCAATATCGTCGGTTTATCAACCATGGAGGATATGGTGGTGATGATGGATGAGATGGGGATAGAAACAGGGATAAATGTAGACCGACTCTTAGAGTTAGGTATAATGATGGAAAAGACGATAGGCAGACGTCTCCGTTCTGAGGCCATACTGAATGGCAGGATACCCAAAAAACCCAGAGAAGAGTTTAAACGAAAAGGTCTGCCAAAAGTCAAGGAAAAACTGGGGGAGCGAACAGGGCAGATATATCCGGAAGGTTGGCCAGAGCGAGCCCAATACAAACCCCAATGAGGAATTATTGTAATTGTTTAGCCATCTAAAGGAGCTAATGAGATTTTATGATTTAATAATCTTTTCCTCACGATTTGAGTCATTTCTGGATGGACACTACGCTAAATTGCAAATAACTCACTTTGCAAGCTCCCTCAAACAATTTACAATTTTTAGCTTTGCTCTATTTGAATCCTTAACAAAATAACTAGTGTCGTGTCATGCGTGAAATAACGTATCAGGCGCTCGTCATTCCCACGAAGGTGGGAATCCAGTATTTCTGGCTACTTCGGCGCTTCTGG
>JAUXFK010000008.1 GCA_030623035.1 Deltaproteobacteria bacterium
TCATGCCGGACTTGATCCGGCATCCAGAAGTCATATCATACTGATAATATTCTGGATTCCTGCTTTCGCAGGAATGACGGCACATAGTTTGTGATTCTAATAATTTCAACAAGTTAGAAGAACTTTGGACTGTGTAGTTACTTAGTAAGTAATTTTTTAAAGATCAAGAAATAGGCGAGGGTTTTATATCATGTTAAAAAATCTCCTGTCACAAAAGAGATCTTCTGTATTGAAAAAGTGGTTTGATCTGGTACTGAACAGCTATCCTCATGATACTTCAAGGTTTCTAAAGCAGGAAAAGAATCAGTTTGCAAATCCGGTTGGGTTTACGATCTCACAGGGGCTTAAGAATATTTACGATGAACTGCTTAAAGGAGAGGATTTTAAGAATATTTCCCCTTTTTTAGAAAGGGTTATAAGGGTAAGGGCAGTTCAGGAGTTTTCTCCCTCTCAGGCCATTGAATTCGTGTTCCTTTTAAAGGATGTATTGAGGTATGAATTAAAGAGTGAAATCAGGAGAAACAATATCCGTGAAGACTTGCTGCAATTTGAGTCAAGAATCGATAGGCTCGCCATGTTTGCATTTGACATGTATGAGAGATGTCGAGAGGAGATTTACGAAATCAGGGTAAATGAGATAAAAGGAAGGATGTCCAAGCTGCTGGAAAAAACAAACAGGAGGCTTGGGATTTCAACACAGGGATCGGATATTGTAAACGAGAACACTGATGGTATAGTGTAAAATATGAGGTGGTAGCAAATGGGCTTATGGTTTTCTCTATTTTCAATAGTAATACTTGTTTTACTTGTTGTAGGGGGAGTGGAGGTCTTCAGCTGGGATTCCCTCTTTGGGGTTCTAATTCCCTATGCGGCTTTTGTTATATTCCTGATTGGGATCATTTATCGGGTTGGGAAGTGGGCAAAAACACCTGTCCCCTTTAGAATCCCCACAACTTGTGGCCAGCACAAATCTCATCCGTGGATCAAGGCAAACAACCTGGAAAGTCCATATAACTCTTTAGGTGTTATCGGGAGAATGGCCCTTGAGGTCCTTTTTTTCCGGTCTCTTTTCAGGAACACCAGGGTTGAATTAATGGACGGTCCAAGGCTTGTATATGGCGGAACGAAGTGGTTATGGGCAGCAGGGCTTGCTTTTCATTGGTCATTTCTCTTTATTGTCATAAGGCACCTCAGGTTTTTTACTGAGCCCGTTCCTTTCTTTGTAAATCTACTTGAAGGTATGGATGGCCTGTTCGAAATAAGTGTGCCCACGTTCTATTTAACCGATATTGTTATTATATCAGCGGTGACGTATCTTTTCTTAAGAAGGGTCGTTATCCCCCAGCTCCGATATATCTCTCTTGCTGCGGATTATTTCCCCCTCTTTTTGATATTAAGCATAGCAATTACCGGTGTTCTTATGCGGCATTTCTACAAAGTGGATATATTAAGTGTAAAGGAGCTGGCTACAGGATTATCCACTCTTAATCCGGTAACCCCGGAAGGGGTCGGGTTGCTGTTTTATATCCATCTGTTTCTTGTTAGCATTCTTCTTATGTACTTACCCTTCAGCAAACTCATGCATATGGGAGGGGTTTTTCTCAGTCCCACAAGAAATATGGCGAATAACAATCGCATGGTAAGGCATGTGAATCCCTGGAATTACCCTGTTAAAGTTCATACATATGAAGAATATGAAGACGATTTCAGAGTAAAAATGAAAAACGCTGGACTGCCAGTGGAAAAGGAGTGATATATGTCAGAATCAGAGCTGTCAAACGTTCCAAAGCCTGATGAGTTTATGGCGATAGACCACAAGCCTCCAAAGAGTGGGTGGATGGAGACACCGGTTGACTTCAAGCCGGGGAATTATTGCTTTCCTGCAAAAGCAAAGAACCTGAAGATCCTTGATATGCCGAATCCCAGGGAATGGTCTCCGACCGATGAGGACTGGAAACTCCCTGAAAATTGGAAAGAGATCATAATTGAGGGGATAAGAGAAAGACTTGATAAGTATCGTTCCTTCAGGATATTCATGGACATCTGTGTAAGGTGTGGTGCATGTGCCGATAAATGCCACTTTTTCATCGGTTCTGGAGATCCGAAGAATATGCCAGTGCTGCGAGCAGAGCTTTTGAGATCGGTTTATCGGAATGACTTTACAATGGCAGGTAAGATTCTGGGAAGGCTTGCTGGTGCAAGGGAACTAACGATCGATGTAATAAAAGAGTGGTTCTATTACTTTTACCAGTGTACAGAGTGTCGCCGTTGCTCGGTTTTTTGTCCGTATGGTATTGATACGGCTGAGATAACCATGATGGGGAGAGAGCTGTTACATCTGCTTGGGTTGGGTATCAACTGGGCTATGGAGCCTGTGGCGAATTGTTTCATGACAGGAAACCACCTGGGTATTCAACCCCATGGCTTTAAAGAGACCCTTGAATTCTTTGCAGAAGATGCTGAAGAGATAACGGGTGTCAAGATAGAGGTTCCCATAAATAAGAAGGGGGCGGAGATACTCTTTGTGGTGCCTTCCGGTGATTACTTTGGTGACCCGGGTACATTTACCTGTACTGGTTACATGATGCTATTCCATGAGCTGGGGCTCGACTATACCTGGAGTACTTTTGCGTCCGAGGGTGGAAACTTCGGTCTCTTTACCTCACATGAGATGATCAAGAGGCTCAATGCCAAGATATATGCTGAGGCAAAGAGGTTAGGCGTAAAATGGATTCTAGGGGGAGAATGCGGTCACATGTGGAGGGTTGTCAATCAGTATATGGATACGATGAACGGACCTGCGGATTTTCTTGAGGAACCCGTGTCTCCTATTACGGGGACGAAGTTTGAGAATGCCAAATCTACAAAGATGGTCCATATTATGGAGTTTACAGCGGATCTTATCAAGCACAACAAGTTGAGGCTTGATCCGAGCAGGAATGACAACTACATAGTAACATTCCATGACTCTTGCAATCCCGCAAGAGCTATGGGGATTCTGGAAGAGCCGCGGGATGTCATCAAGAATGTCTGTAATCATTTCTACGAAATGCCGGAAAACACCATAAGGGAACAGACGTTTTGCTGCGGAGGAGGTGCTGGGTTGGGTACGGATGAGAATATGGATATGCGGTTGAGAGGAGGCTTCGCAAGAGGGAACGCTGTAAGATATGTCCAGGAGAAACACGGAGTGAATCGTCTTGCCTGTATGTGTGCAATTGATAGGGCTACCCTAATACCCGTATGCGATTACTGGGCTCCCGGGGTAGAGGTGACAGGCATTCATGAGATGGTGGCAAATGCTTTAATTATGAGAGGGGAGACCGAGAGGGAAACCGACTTACGTGGTGAGCCCTTGCCAGGAAAGGAGGAAAAGGATGAGTAGTAGTGCCAAAGTCATTGCCGGGCTTATTATTTTCCTGTGTCTGATAACCTTTCCTGTCTGGTATAATGTAGTTGGTGGGAAGGCCTCGTATACACCAGAGCTGAAGATCATAAGCGAAGAAAAGAGCTGTGTGGAGTCCAAAGAATTTATGAGGATAGAACACATGCAATTATTAGATGATTGGAGAAATTCGGTAGTCCGAAAAAATAATAGGACTTATATTGCTCATAATGGAAAAGAGCATAATATGAGTCTTACAGATACATGTTTGAAATGTCATTCGAACAAGACAGAATTTTGCGATCAATGCCACAATTATCTGGAGGTGACTCCTACCTGCTGGAATTGCCATATTGTTCCGGAGGAGAATAAACTATGAAGATCGATAGAAGAGATTTTTTAAAGATAGGCGGACTCGGTGTGTTGGGTTTTGCGGCCAAACCAGTCATTGATGTGGTCTCTAAAGGGGAACTGTCAGAGGCTTCTATAGAAGCGGGTCCTTTGGCAGGAAAGAGACTGGCTATGGTTATAGATATGACGAAGTGTAAAGAGGGCTGCACAGACTGTATAGATGCATGCCACAGCATCCATAATGTCCCTGATTTTAAAAATCGAAAAGATGAGATCAAGTGGATATGGAATGAGCCTTATGATAAGACATTTCCAACCCAGGAGCATGAATTCATAGGCACTGGGATAAAAGAGAGACCGTTTATGGTACTGTGTAATCACTGTGATAACCCTCCTTGCGTAAGGGTATGTCCGACAAAGGCTACCTTTAAAAGAGAAGACGGGATCGTCTTTATGGACTATCACCGTTGTATTGGGTGCAGATTCTGCATGGCTGCATGTCCTTATGGGTCGAGGAGTTTTAACTGGAGAAACCCCAGAGGACTAGACTCGTCAGGAAACCCCTTTATAAAAAAGAACAATACGAACTTTCCAACGAGAACCACAGGGGTTGTAGAAAAATGTAATTTTTGTGCGGAGCGGCTTGCCAAAGGACTCATCCCGATGTGTGCGGAAGTATGCAAGGAAAAGGCGATCGTTTTTGGTGATCTGGAAGAGACAGACTCAGAGCTGAGAGAAGTACTTCGCTCCCATTACACCATTCGACGTAAACCCGGCCTTGGTACAAGGCCCCAAATCTATTATATAGTGTGAGGCGTTATGATTGAAAAGGCTTTAACTGGGAGCAAAAAATACTGGGGGTTGGTAGGATTTCTACTGGTTATCATGGGGGCAGGTTTTATTTCCTACCTGATGCAGTGGTTTTACGGTTTAGGGATAACAGGTATGAGCAGGGACGTTTCATGGGGTCTTTATATCGCCCAGTTTACCTTCCTGGTGGGTGTGGCTGCTTCGGCAGTTATGGTAGTTCTGCCGTACTACCTGCATAATTACAAAGCATTCGGAAGGATTACAATTTTAGGAGAATTTTTGGCCATTGCATCTGTGATGATGTGTCTGGTATTTATTATTGCCGATCTGGGACAACCGGTTCGGGCGATGAATATAATACTGCACCCAAATCCCGGATCGATACTGTTCTGGGATATGATCGTCTTAAATGGTTATCTCCTGTTGAATATGCTGATAGGCTGGAATGTCCTGGCTTCTGAGAGGAAATCCATACCACCACCGGTCTGGGTAAAACCTTTGATATATCTCTCCATCCCCTGGGCTGTGAGCATTCATACGGTTACAGCTTTCATTTATGCGGGACTTCCTGGAAGGGGTTTCTGGCTTACTGCCATTATGGCGCCAAGGTTTCTGGCCTCTGCGTTTGCTGCAGGACCTGCCCTCCTCATCCTTTTGGCCCTTATCATAAGAAAGTTCACAAAGTTCGATCCAGGAAGGGAGGCAATTCAAAATCTGGGGCGGATTGTAACCTATGCAATGGCGGTTAGTGTTTTTTTCGTTCTTTTGGAGATATTTACTGTATTCTATAGTCAGATACCTGAGCATATGCATCATTTTGAGTACCTTTTTACTGGTCTGGAAGGCCATGGGAAACTCGTTCCCTGGATGTGGAGTTCTGCCGTACTGGCAGTTATCTCTCTTATACTCTTAATAAATCCTTTTACTCGTAAAAGAGAGGGAATTTTGGCGTTTGCCTGCGTATTGGTATTTGTCTCCCTTTGGATAGAGAAGGGCCTTTGTCTGGTAATAACCGGATTTATCCCATCAACACTGGGTAGAGTATATGAGTATTCACCTACTTTACCTGAGATACTCATAACCCTTTCTGTATGGGCAATGGGATTTTTGATACTTACTATACTTTATAAGGTAGGCATAACGGTTAAAGAAGAGATAGAGGCATAAAAGAAAGACTGGCAGCCACGAATAAACTGACAAAAAGAAATAAAAAGACCGGAATGAAAATCTTAAAAATAAGTTTTAATAAATGAATAACCAATGTTTACAAGGAGGATAAATAGAAGATGGGTTATGTAGTAAAAGTTGATAAAGAGAAATGTGATGGTGATGGTGCATGTGTGGAGAATTGCCCTGTAGAAGTCTTTGAGATGGATGCAAATGGCAAATCAGAACCAGTCAATCAAGAAGAATGCTTAGGCTGTGAAACCTGTTTAGAGGTATGTGAAACCGGAGCCATTACAGTAGAAGAAGAATAAGGGTTTCGAAACTGCTAAAGCTGAGATTGTCGTATTATTTCCACCAGACATAAATTGAATAAGATATTTTATTGATCGTTTTAAGGGAGACTTAAGACCTTTATAAAAAGAGTTCTTGAATCAACATACCTGAAGTAAAGAGGAAAGGATTTACACTAGAAAAACTGTTGATCAGGATTAGATAAATAGAGAGGTAAAAGGTATCCTTTGGTCAATTTCAATAATGTGTATTGGATAAGAGATGCGGTGATATTGAGAGGAGGTGGTAAAGGCAGTATAGTTGATCAATTGGCAGAACATGTTGTAAACTTTAAAAGTTGTTAGTAAATTATTTGAGGAGGTATAAATATGCCAAGTTATGTCATTATGGAGAAATGTGACGGCTGTAAGGGACAGGATAAGACCGCTTGTTTGCATATATGTCCCAACGACCTTATGGTGTTGAATAAGGATACAATGAAGGCGTACAACCGGGCACCTGAAATGTGCTGGGAGTGTTACAACTGTGTTAAGATCTGTCCACAACAGGCCATGGATGTAAGGGGCTATGCTGATTTTGTTCCAATGGGCGCTTCTGTTGTACCTTTAAGAGGATCAGAGGACATTATGTGGACCGTTAAGTTCAGAAACGGAAGTCTGAAACGCTTCAAGTTCCCTATCAGGACAACTCCTGAGGGTTCGGCTGTGCCGGATGGCGGATGGGAGACAGCATCCGATGACATTAAGAGTCCGCTATTGTTTACGGAACCTGGATCATTGGGGCTCTCTGAACTTTCCACAATTAAAAAATAGTACAGGAGGTGAGAAGATATGGCACAATATGAAACGGTTGAGGTAACTACCGATTTATTGATTATCGGTGGCGGCATGGCAGCCTGTGGAGCAGCTGTTGAGGCGGCATATTGGGCGAAGAAGAATGGACTTAAAGTCACAGTGATAGATAAGGCCGCAATGGATAGAAGTGGTGCTGTTGCAATGGGTCTTTCAGCACTCAATATGTATGTTGGTATCAAGGACGGGGAAAATACCCCGGAGGACTATGTCCACTATGTAAGACAAGACCTTATGGGCATATCGAGAGAAGATCTGGTTTACGATATAGCCAGACATATAGACGGTACAGTCCATCTTTTAGAGAAATGGGGACTCCCCATATGGAAGGATGAAAATGGGGCCTACGTTCACGAAGGTAGATGGCAGCTTATGATCAACGGTGAATCCTACAAGGTAATTGTTGCAGAGGCTGCAAAAAATGCATTGGCCACTATGGGCGATGATGCGGAGATATATGAGAGGGTATTTATAGTTGAACCTTTAATGGATGGTGACAGGGTTGCAGGCGCTGTCGGTTTCAGCGTACGGGAAGAGAAGTTTTATGTATTCAAGGCCAAGGCAGTTATGCCCCTTATGGGCGGGGCCGTACACGTGTTCAAGCCCAGGTCGACGGGTGAGGGTCTTGGAAGGTCATGGTATCCTCCTTTTAATTCAGGTTCAAGCGCATACTTTACATTGAGGTCAGGTTGTGAGATGACATGTCAGGAAGTCCGGTTTATTCCGGTTCGGTTTAAGGATGCATACGGTCCTGTAGGAGCATGGTTCCTTCTCTTCAAATCGAGGGCAACAAATGCCCTTGGAGGGGAGTACATGGTAGACAGGAAAGAGGAACTCAACAACTGGAAGCCCTATGGTCTGGCAAAGCCTATCCCTGCTAATCTCAGAAACTACCTGGGTATGCTCGACGTAAACGAAGGGAAAGGCCCGTTATTCATGAGAACGGAAGAGGCTATGAAGAAGATAATCGAGTCGGTCCCTGAAGGAAAAGAAAGGAAGAAGAAGGTAAAAGAGGTTGAGGCCGAGGCCTGGGAGGACTTCTTAGACATGACTATTTCCCAGGCTATCCTGTGGGCGGGAAGCAATATTGCTCCTGAAGAGAAACCATCGGAAATCGCTGCGTGTGAGCCTTACTTCATTGGTTCCCATTCCGGTGCTTCAGGTGCATGGCTCTCTGGTCCTGAGGATCTTTCTCCAAGTGATTATTTCTGGGGTTACAACAGAATGGCTACTGTTAAAGGTATCTTCTGCGCGGGAGATGCGTCAGGGGCATCATCTCATAAATTCTCAGATGGCTCCCATGTAGAAGGAAGAATCGCTGCCAAGGGTGCATTGGCATTTATCATGGACAACAACACACAGCCGAATGTAGATATGGCACAGGTCGAAGAGCTGAAAAAGAAGATATTGAATCCGTTGGATCTCTATGAAGAGCATAAGGCCTTCTCTGACGGAGATGTCAACCCCAACTTCATCAAGCCTATGCAGTTCATGTTCAGGTTACAGAAGATTATGGACGAGTATGTAGGTGGTGTGTCAAGCTCGTTCACGACCAACAAGCCTTCTCTGGACAGGGCACTTGAATTGCTGGCCTTCTTGAAAGAGGATTCCGAGAAACTCGGCGCTGAGGACGTACATGAGCTCATGAGATGCTGGGAGAACGTTCAGAGGATGTGGCAGGCAGAAGCACATGCCAGAACCATTCTTTTCCGTGAGGAGACAAGATGGCCTGGGTATTACTTCAGGGCAGATAATCCAAAGATGGATGAACAGAACTGGAAATGCTTTGTTAATTGTAGGTGGGATCCAGGTACAGGCGAATGGGAAATGATGAAAAAAGATATCATTCCTTTGATAGACTGATAAAAACATAAGGGGCGGGTTTTAAACTCGCCCCTATTTTAAAGGTAGGCGGCCGGCATTGTGGATACGGAAGCATTGGGGAAATTTAAAGAGACGATATTAAGAGACTATCCAAAACTCTCACTGAGCCATACCTTTAGATTTTCATGTCATAAAGATATAGAATGTTTTAATCAGTGTTGCGCAGATGTAAATATATTCTTAACACCGTATGACATCCTGCGTATGAAGAGGAGATTGAATATATCCTCCAGTGAATTTTTGGTTAAATATACGGACTCTATTACTATAGAGGATAAAGGACTTCCGCTTGTCGTATTAAAGATGAGGCAAGATGAGAAGAAGACATGTCCTTTTGTTATGAAAGACGGATGCTCCATATACGATGACAGGCCTTGGCCCTGTAGGATGTATCCAATAGGAATGGCTGCTCCTGACAGAGATTATGGGGGAAATCGGGAAGCGTTCTATTTTATTGTGGACCAAGAGTTCCCCTGTCTTGGATTCAAAGAGAAGAAGGAATGTTCTATAAAAGAGTGGAAAGAGGATCAGGGAGCTAATATTTATGATATAGAAGGAGAACCCTATAAAGATATAACCCTGCATCGGTTTTTTCTAAATGGAAATCGCTTAACCCCGGAAAAGAGCCGTATGTTTAATATGGTCTGTTATGATATTGACAGGTTTAGACGGTTTGTCTTTGAAAGCAGTTTTATCAATATGTTTGATATCGACAAGGAGACTATCGAAAATATAAAATCTGATGATAAGAATCTTCTTGAATTTGGGTACAGGTGGCTCAGGTTTAGTTTATTTGGAGAAGACTCCCTTATGGTCAAGGAGAGGGTTCTAAATAAAAAGAGAGAAGAATTGGGTTTACAGTGAATATCCCACCATTCTGTCAATAAATGGGGGATGGTTTAATATATAGATGTCGCTTCATTTGAGACACGATACATTTAAGTGATCAGAAACAAGGAGGGAACATGGCGGATACAAGAGATAGTATTTCTAATGGAAAGGCGATCCTTGTCATTGGAGGAGGGATTAGTGGAATTACAACAGCCATCGAAGCTGCTGAAACGGGTTGTAAGGTTGTTCTTGTGGAAAAGGAGCCTTTTCTGGGTGGAAGGGTGACCAGGCTCAACAAGTACTATACAAAACTCTGTCCTCCGAGCTGTGGGCTGGAAATAAACTTTAGAAGGATCAAGAAAAACCCAAATATCGAATACTATACACTGGCAGAGGTAGAATCGGTTTCTGGGGAGGAAGGAAATTATGACGTGGTCATCAAGGTGAACCCCAGGTATGTCAATGAGAACTGTACGGCTTGCGGCAAGTGTTCTGAGGTATGTACCACTGAAATCTCAGACGACTTTAACCTGGGCATGAATAAGACCAAAGCAGCTTTCATTCCTTACAATATGGCATTTCCCTCGAGGTATGTAATTTCTCCTGAAATTATCGGAACGGATGAAGCAAAGAAGTGTTTGGATGCATGTAAATACAACGCTGTGGACCTGGATATGCAACCCGAGACCGTCAATGTGAATGTAGGTGGTATAGTTGTCACTACAGGTTGGCAACCCTATGATCCTGCAAAGATAGACAATCTGGGTTTCAAAGAATGTGAGAATGTTATCACAAATGTTATGATGGAACGATTGGCTTCCCCAAACGGGCCAACTGAAGGGAAGATATTAAGACCTTCTGATGGAAAGGAGGTAGAAAATATTATCTTTGCCCAATGTGCCGGTTCAAGGGATGAAAATCATCTGCCTTATTGCTCTGGCGTATGTTGTCTGGCATCCCTGAAACAGGCCACGTATGTAAGGGAACAGTATCCTGATTCTAAAGCGACAATTTTTTACATAGATTTAAGGGCACTTGGAAGGTTTGAAGAATTTTTGACGCGAGTAGAAAGCGATGAGAATGTATCCCTCATTAAAGGAAAGGTGGCAAGGGTTAAAGAAGACCCCGCTACTAAGGATCCTGTTGTGGAGGTAGAGGACACGTTATCAGGCAAGAAGATTAAGGCTCAGGCAGATCTCGTTGTGCTGGCGACGGGGATCGTTCCCAATACACTGGGAGGGAGTATTCCCGTTGATATTACATGTGATGATTTTGGTTTTGTGGTTTCAGATCCGGCAAAAACGGGCGTGTATGCTGCCGGTTGTGCCAAGAGACCGACTGGTGTTGCACAGTCCGTTCAGGATGCGACAGGGGCAGCCCTAAAGGCCATTCAAAGTACTTTAAGGAGGTAACCTATGGACAAGAAAATCGGGGTTTATATATGTAGTGGTTGTGATATCGGGGACTCCCTTGATATGGATGCTCTAGCCAATGTGGCTACTTCTGAATACAAGGTTCCAATATGCAAGAATCACCCTATGCTGTGTGGTAAAGAGGGTTCCTCCATCATAAATAACGATATTCAGAAGGAAGGGGTGAATACTGTTGTTATCGCTGCATGTTCACCCAGAGAAAAGATGGAAATCTTCTCATACGATCCTACAGTTATTTCAATGGAGAGGGTAAATCTAAGGGAACATGTTGTCTGGTGCCATCCTCCAAATGATGAAGACACGCAGATGTTGGCAGAAGACTATATGAGGATGGGGCTTGTAAAGGCACAAAAGATGGAGCCTCTTGAGCCTTTCAGTGAAGAGATAAATAAGACCATCCTGGTGGTAGGAGGCGGAATAACAGGAATGACATCGGCACTTGAGGCGGCAAAGGCAGGCTCTGATGTTATTCTCGTTGAAAAAGAACCTGAACTCGGTGGATGGATGGCAAAGCTCTGGAAGCAGTTTCCAAAAGACCCGCCTTATTTGGATCTTCAGGAAACAGGTATAGATTCAAAGATTATAGAGGTTAAGTCAAATACAAAGATTAATGTATATACAGGCGCAAAGATAGAAAAGACAGAGGGCGCCCCCGGCATGTTTGACATTACCATAAGCCAGAATGGAAATTCTGAGAAGGTGAAGGCAGGGGCAATCGTAGAGGCTACAGGATGGCAACCTTATGATGCTTCAAAACTAGACCATCTCGGTTTCGGTAAATATCCAAATGTTGTAACAAATATAACGGTTGAGGAGATGGCTTCAAAGGGTAAGTTTACGAAACCGTCAGACGGAAAGGAGGCAAAGAGCATAGCATTTATCCAATGCGCCGGATCGAGGGACAGCGAGCATTTGCCTTATTGTTCATCTTATTGTTGTCTTACCTCGCTGAAACAGGCAAAATATATAAGAGAGCAGAATGGTGATGCAAAGGTTTATATACTGTATAAAGATATAAGAACCCTGGCTCAAAACGAGATCTTCTATAAGAAGATACAGGAAGATGAAGGCATTTTTCTGACAAAGGGTGATGTTGTTGGTGTTACTGAGGATTCTGAAAAGAACATGGTCATAGATGTAGATAATACCCTTCTCGGAGAGAATATACAGATAAAGGCTGAGATGGTTGTGCTGGCAACAGGTATGGTCCCGGCGGCCGGGATTGAGATGAAAGAGGTCGCCCCAGTAGAAACAGAGGCACCGCCTGACGAGAAAAAGGAAGAAGAGACACCGGCGGATATTATCATACCATCGGATATCCTTAACCTGGATTACAGGCAAGGACCGGAGCTTCCCAGCTTGATGTACGGGTTTCCGGACTCTCATTATATATGTTTCCCATATGAGAGCAGGAGAACAGGGATATATGTTGCAGGATGCGGGAGACAGCCCATGGATAGCAGTGCCTGTACTGATGATGCGGCAGGAGCCGCACTCAAAGCAATACAATGTATTGAACTCACATCCCAGGGTAAGGCGTTACATCCAAGGGCAGGTGACATGAGTTATCCTGACCTGTACATGTCCAGGTGTACCCAATGCAAGAGGTGTACAGAAGAATGCCCATTTGGGGTGTATAATGAGGACGAAAAGGGCAATCCATTGCCCAACCCGACCAGGTGTCGAAGATGCGGTATCTGTATGGGATCATGTCCTGAGAGGATCATATCCTTCAAGGATTATTCAGTCGATATAATAGGTTCGATGGTAAAGGCTGTTGAGGTACCGGATGAGGATGAAGAAAAGCCAAGGGTAATCGCATTCCTCTGCGAGAATGATGCCTATCCTTCATTGGATATTGTGGGTAGAAAACGCCTTTCTTATAATCCGTATATAAGGGTTATACCTCTGAGGTGTCTGGGCAATGTCAACCTGGTCTGGATTGCTGATGCCCTTTCAAAAGGTATTGATGGCATCATTCTTATCGGATGCAAATACGGAGATGATTATCAGTGTCATTATATCAAGGGAAGTGAGCTGGCAAACTACAGATTGGAAAAGATTAAGGAGACACTCGACAGGCTTGTCCTTGAGTCTGAAAGGGTACGGGTTCTCGAACTATCCATTGATGAGTATGATAAATTACCAGGGATCTTCGATGATTTTTTGGAGACAATAGAAGAGGTCGGCCCAAATCCGTATAAAGATTTTTAGGTATTATGAATTTTAACATAAACTGACATTTCAATCTATGGGATGAGCGGCAATTAGGGCATCGTTTTCTATGGATTGAAGAATTTTGGAGGGGTTAAAAAATGGCGGATAGACAGCTAATAGAACCTGATTTGGATTTTGTCAAAAAGGTAATTGGTTTTGGAGGGGAGACCCTGAAAAAGTGTTTCCAGTGTGCCACATGTTCTGTGGTATGCAATCTATCCCCTGACAATGAGCCTTTTCCGAGGAAGGAGATGATATGGGCACAGTGGGGTTTAAAAGATAAGCTTTTAAAAGATCCCGACATATGGCTTTGTCATCAGTGCAACGACTGTTCTGTTTATTGTCCGAGGGGTGCAAAACCCGGAGATGTTTTGGCAGCGATTAGAAACTACAGTTTCATGCATTTTTCCTTTCCGAGTTTTATGGGCAAATTACTGAGTGAGGGAAAGTATCTGCCCCTTTTGTTAGGATTCCCCATAGTTTTACTCCTTTTTCTTTTAGGGGTTACCGGCCATCTCAATATACCAGAGGGGGAGATTGTCTTTGAGAAGTTTGTCCCCCATTATATTGTTGACCCTGTCTTTATCCTGGTTTCCATATTTGTTGCCATATCTCTAGCAATAGGAGTTACCAGGTTTTGGAAAGGCATGAGCGAAGGAGTATTCCCCAGTGCATCAAAAGGCCTTTCTATCGGAGACTTTGTTAAGTCTCATGTGATTCCAACCCTTGTTGATATCGTTAAACATTCAAAATTCATGGATTGTGATAGAAACAGATTCAGATACCTTGCTCACCTGCTCATATTTTATAGTTTCGCAGCACTGGCCGTGGTAACCGGGGTAGTGTTTTTTGGCATATATTTCCTTGGTTTGGAGCACATGCTCCCCCTTGCTCAATGGAATCCGGTAAAGCTTTTGGCAAATTTGGGCGCCATTGCTCTCATTACAGGCTGCACAATCGTGATTTCCAATAGACTCAAGGAAGATGAAGCTAAAAGCAAAAGTACATACCTGGATTGGGTATTCATCATAATCGTCTATTTGGTAGCTATATCAGGATTACTTACTGAAATAGTGAGATTGGTTAACATTCCTGTTTTAGCTTATTCGATTTATTTCATTCATCTTGTTTTGGTGTTTTATCTGATAGCCTACCTGCCGTTTTCCAAGTTTGCCCACATGATCTATCGAACAGTTGCCCTGGTCTATGCCAGTTATTCTGGACGGGAGAAGTGAGTTATCTTAAAGTTTAGAAGGAATAACTGAATAAATAGAAATTTAAATGGAAGGATTTTTTTAGAAACTAAATTCAAAAAAGGATGCGAATAAGAACAGATAGAAAAGGAGGAACACGATGATAAAACCACATGGTTCAGACACACTCAACCCGTTGTACGTAGCAGATGATGCCAAGCGTGCAGAACTTGCTAAAGAAGCAGAAGGTCTACCTTCGATAGTTGTATGCTCGCAGGCAGCCGCAAACGCAGTGATGCTTGCATCCGGCTATTTTAATCCCCTCAAGGGATACATGAGCCTTAATGAAGCGATCAAGGTAGCCGATAAGATGGAGACGAACGATGGTCTCTTCTGGCCTGTACCGATCGTGAATGTAGTACAGGATGCGAGTGTCATTAAAGGTGCAAAGCGTATTGCGCTGCGAGATCCAAATGTTGATGGCAATCCGATTCTTGCCATTCAGGATGTCGAGGCCATTGAGGATGCTACGGATGATCAGATGAAGCAAATCGCAGAGAAAGTATACGGCACCCTGGATGAGAAACACCCTGGCGTTGCTGCTTGGATGAGCGCAGGCAAGACATTTATCTCAGGTCCGATTCAGGTGCTGAGCCACTCATACTTTTTAACGGACTTTCCGGAGACTTTCCGTACAGCTATGGAGATACGCGAAATGATCCAGAAGAACGGATGGAACAAAGCAGTCGCTTTTCAGACCCGAAACCCCATGCATAGGGCACACGAAGAACTGGTGAAGATGGCAATGAAAGCGGAGAATGCAGATGGCGCTGTGATCCACATGCTGCTTGGCAAACTGAAAAAGGGCGATATCCCCGCAGATGTACGTGATGCTGCCATCCGAAAGATGGTTGAACTCTACTTCGAGCCCAATACAGCGGAGATTACGGGCTATGGCTTCGATATGCTATATGCAGGCCCGCGTGAGGCTCTGCTGCATGCCATATTCCGCCAGAACATGGGTACTACTACCTTAATTACCGGTCGTGACCATGCGGGTGTCGGCGATTACTACGGTCCGTTTGATGCCCAGACCATTTTCGATGAAATACCAAAAGATGCATTAAAGATCAATATTTACCGTGGTGATCACACCGTCTGGTGTAATAAATGTCAGGACATCGTCATGATTCGTGATTGTCCGCATTCCAAGGAGGATTACCTGATGCTGTCAGGAACCAGGGTCCGCGAGATGCTTTCCAATGGAGAGGCTCCGCCGTCAGAGTTTTCCCGCCCCGAAGTGGCAAAAATCTTGATGGATTATTACCAGAGCGAGGCTTCAAAGGCGTAAATTATCATTGCCTAAAAAAGTATAACGCCCGGAGAGTTCTTACCAAGAATTATCCGGGCGTTTTTTCATCTAGCCAGGTTTTCCTTCCCTTAATTCCATAACTGCTAAGAGATTAATAGACGGTTTTTCGTTTTCGCCTTTGTCAAAGGAAGTTGTGTTTTAAGTATATCCAATACTGAGCTACTTGAATATTGTATAGAGTTTTTATGTATAAAAAGCAACGTTTGCGAGCAGGCGGCGCTGATTACTGAAAAAGTTACACGCGTTTCGATTGCATAAAATATGATTTATTCTTATTAACTGTAAAAGGCTATTGACTTCCCTCAGTAAAAAAATGGATAATAAATAGCGTTTGCGCTTTATTAAGAAGTATCTATCAAAGGCCATTTTGTTTTATAGGTACTGTTTACCACGATCAAAGGAAAAGTTTTGTCTTCCCCATTTAAATTGAGGGGTTACATTCAACTTTAGTCTTATCCAAATTGTAGAGAAGAAGTAAAAGATGAAAACAGGTAGAAGCACCTCGTTTTTCAATATCATCCTGGACAGTATAGCGGACGGGGTATTTACCATTAATAACCAGGAAGAGATAACATCGTTTAACCGGGCGGCAGAAGAGATAACCGGCTTTAGCAGAGATGAAGCGATAGGGCAGTATTGTTTTAATATCTTCAGAGCCAATATATGTCAGACGGAATGCGCTCTAAGGCAAACAATTAAGACAGGAAAACCGATTATCAATAAACATGTCAATATACTCGACAGAGAAGGAAAAGAAGTGCCGGTCAGTATAAGTACTTCTCTACTTAGAAACGAGAAAGGAAAGGTCATAGGTGCAGTAGAAACATTTAGAGACCTATCTGTGGTGGAGGAATTAAAGAAGGAGATATCCAGACAGTATTCCTTAGAGGATATTATTGGGAAGAATTATCAAATTCAGAGTATCTTTCACATCCTGCCGGATATTGCCGAAAGTGATTCCACTGTTCTGATTCAAGGCCCCAGTGGCTCTGGCAAGGAACTTTTTGCCAGGGCTATTCATAACCTGAGCCATAGAAAAGACGATCCTTATATTAAGGTAAATTGTGGAGCTCTCCCAGATACCCTTTTAGAATCCGAGCTTTTTGGCTATATGAAAGGAGCATTTACTGATGCAAAGAGGGACAAACCAGGCCGATTTGCATTGGCAGAAAGAGGCACGATCTTTTTAGATGAAATAGGAGATATGTCGCAGGCCCTTCAAATAAAGCTACTCAGATTCTTACAAGAGAAAGAGTATGAACCCCTTGGAGGGATTATCACGGTGAAGGCGAATGTAAGGACAATAACTGCCACGAATAAAAACCTTTCTGATCTTGTAAAAAACGGGAGTTTCAGAGAGGATCTGTTTTATCGTTTGAATGTAGTAAATATAGAGCTGCCTCCTCTGTCAAAGAGGAGAGAGGATATCCCTCTTCTTATAGAGAATTTTATAGGCAAATTTAATTTAAAAAAGGGAAAAAATATCATTGGAGTCTCCGATACTGTTATGGAATTCCTGATGACTTATGATTTCCCCGGCAATGTAAGAGAACTGGAGAACATTATCGAATACGCCTTTGTTCTCTGCAAGGACATGATCATCAAAATAAAACATCTTCCTAGAGAACTTACGCATGATTTCCAGGATAGAGAAGTTACCAAAAGATTTACCCTTGCTCATCCTTTAAAGAATGCTGAGGCCGACCTGATACAGAAAACCCTGAAAAAGCACCAAGGAAACAGGATAGAAACTGCTAAGGAGTTAAAGATCAACCGATCCACACTCTGGAGAAAGATCAAGAAGTATGACCTTCAGTAACACAACAAGAGTCTAGATGGAAGGCAAGAGATTTTGCCGAGTTGCATTAATGCAACTGTTGCATGCAACATGATGCAGTTTTGCATTTACATAACAATTTCCCCTTTTTAACCCTTGCTTCAAGATTCCCCTAACTTGTTTAAAAGGCTACCTTTTATAAGAATTTCGAAGAAGGTATATCTCTGGCATGCTAGTTGCTTTATACTAGTAACAGGAGGTTTAGGATGAAGGTTGCCATTCCCCTTTTTGGTACATGGGTCTCACCCCGTTTTGGTTATTCCCCGGAAGTTTGGATTTTAAATGTGGAAGATGGTGAGGTTATTTCACAAAAGACAGTACCCATGGTCGGTTTATCCCTTCCCTTTTGGTGTAATCAACTTTCACATCTAGGGATTGATGCGGTTATCTGTGGTGGAATAGATCGAGTGTGCCATTACAAGCTGGAGAGTCTTGGAATATCGGTTATTCCCGAGGTTGCCGGTGAGGCCATTGAGGTATTAGATCTTTTTCTAGCTGGAAAACTAGAGCCCGGTTTCAGGAATTGTAGAAGAAAAGGCAGAGGCTTTAAAGGGAGAAGAGGTAGATATTTTGAGCCGCAATGGACAACGGATGAGAAAAAGTAAAAAAGAGGAGGAAAAATGAGTCAAGAGAAATGTGTTAGTGACTCCACTTGTGATACCTGTAATCAACAAGGTGGCTGCACCCAGGAGGAGAAGGAAGCGCATTCAGAGAAGTTGTTGAGGGAAACTCTTTTAAAGATAAAATATAAATTTATGGTTATGAGTGGAAAGGGGGGCGTGGGTAAAACTACAGTGGCTGTTAACCTGGCAGTAACACTTGCTAAAGAAGGGTTTAAAGTTGGTCTGCTAGATGCGGATATCCATGGTCCAAATGTTCCCAAGATGTTGGGACTGGAAATGAAGAAGCTTGAAGGATCTAATAAGGGGATAGAACCGGTCTTTTTTTCTCCCAATCTCAGGGTAATGAGTATGGCCCTTTTGCTGGATGACCCAGACAGTCCTATAGTCTGGCGGGGGCCCCTGAAACATGGGGCATTTAAACAGTTCTTAAGTGAGGTAGACTGGGGTGATTTGGATTATCTCTTAGTTGATCTTCCCCCTGGGACAGGTGACGAACCATTGAGTATCGCCCAGCTTATCGACAATGTAGACGGCTCGATTATAGTTACAACCCCCCAGGAAGTAGCATTACTTGATTCGAGAAAGGCGGTGGGATTCAGCCGATTGCTGAAAATTCCTATAGTAGGAATCATTGAGAATATGAGTGGGTTTTCCTGCCCGCATTGCGGGAAGACTATTGACTTATTCAAGATTGGAGGAGGAAAGAAGGCTGCTTTAGAGCTTAACGTACCGTTTCTTGGTGGGATAGTTATTGATCCGGATATTGTTCAAAACTCAGATAGAGGGTTACCCTTTGTGGAGGTTCTTCCAGACTCTAAGGCAGCCGAATCTTTCCGAGAGATTGGAAAAAAGTGTGAGGAGTTTGTTAATAACATTGGGGTTAAATCAGAACCAGTGAATAGAGGACATGCTGGCATATCAAAAGTAAAGGAAATGTTAAAAAGAAAAGGACATCAAAAGGAGGTGAGATGAGTGAAAGTGGCAGTTGCTACGGATGGAAACATGGTTTCCCAGCATTTCGGTCATTGCAAATCCTATACCATAGCTGAGGTAGAGGATTCAAAGGTCATAGGCAAGACTTTAATAGATAGCCCAGGCCATGAACCCGGGTTTTTGCCGGTATTTTTGGCAGAGAAGGGAGTGAGTTGCATCATAGCTGGTGGTATGGGAAATAGAGCTCAGGGACTGTTTGCTGAGAAAGGGATTATCGTCGTTGTTGGGGCCTCTGGTTTGGTAGATCAGGTATTGGATAGATTTGTTAATGACCGACTAGAGACCGGGGAAAATATTTGTGATCACTGAAAGGAGGTGAAAAATATGCCAGGATTTGATGGAACAGGACCAAGGGGGCTTGGCCCAATGACTGGAGGTGGAAGGGGATCTTGCAATCCTCAATTCAGGGGAATGAGAACTCCATATATGGACTACCCTCAGGAGGACTACCCTCAGGCAATGCCTTATGGAGGGAATCCATATGGAGTCCCTCCTTTTGCCCCATATCAGGCTTTCCCATACAGACCGTTTGGATGTGGAAGGGGATTCGGTAGAGGATTCGGCAGGGGCAGAGGCATGGGCAGAGGCAGAGGAGGATGGTAAAAAAAACAAGACAAAGTGAGGAGAAAGGTGTATTATAGATTTCATCCGTATCATGGCTGGCTGCCTCCCGGGGGACCGTACGCATGGCCAACCTATTCTGTGTTTGGAGGTTGGCCTCCTCCCAATTTCTATTATGGTGGGATGGGGCAGTACCCTCCCTTTATGCCAGGAGGGTTTGGGCCTGAGATGGCCTTCCCTCCCGGGCGAGGGATGTCACCCTTTGAACCCTCTATTGCCCTTGAAGAGGAGGTAGGATTCTTGAGAAATCGAGCCGAAATGTTAAGAGTGGAATTGAATCAGATTGATAATCGTATAAGCGAGTTAGAGGAAGCGAATCGATAGGCGGATAGAATTTGGGAGGATTCATGACTAATCTAACGGGCTTTTTTATTGGAAAGAGGGAATTAGATGAAGATATGTGTTACAGCTTCTGGTGAGGGTTTGGATGCCAAAATCGATCCCCGTTTTGGCAGGTGTCAGTACTTTACTATAATTGATTTGGATACTATGGAGTTTGAGTCTCTGGAGAATAGTAGCATTGCAGCTTCTGGTGGGGCTGGGATTTATGCTGCCCAATTTGTGGCCAATAAAGGAGCGGAGGTTGTCCTTACCGGGAATTGCGGGCCAAATGCATACAACACGTTAGATGCTGCCGGTGTATGTGTAATTACCGGAGTTGCCGGAAAAGTAAGGCAGACAGTAGAAGATTACAAGTCCGGGAAGTTACAGCCTCCGATTTCAGGTCCTTCAGTAGGCGCTCATTCCGGGATGGGTAGTGGCATGGGAACTGGAAGATCCGGGGGGATGGATATGGCAGCCTCGGGAGCTTCATCGCCCGGTAACGCGCCTTCACCCGGAAGTTCCGGGAACGAGGAACTCAATGCCCTGAAAGAGCAGTCAAAGACGATGAAGGCCCAGCTTGATGAGATCATACAGCGGATAGATAATCTGGAAGGAGGAAATCCCACCTCAAAGAAGCAAAGTGCAGGCATTTCTCAGGTAAAAGAAGCATTAAAGAGGAGAAGAAAGAATAAAGAATAAATAAAAGGAGGTGATCGCTATGCCAAGAGGAGACGGAACAGGTCCTAGAGGCGGAAGCGGCCCAGGAACAGGAAGAGGTATGGGCGGAGGGGGTAGAGGCGCTGGCCGAATGGGTGGCAACAGACCGGGCATCGGTCCGGGTGGAGAGTGTGTTTGCCCCAGTTGCGGGGCTATTGTTCCCCATCAGGTGGGAGTTCCTTGTTATCAGGTAAGCTGTCCGCAATGCAATACAGCTATGGTGAGAAAATAGGAAGATTGGACCAGGGCAAGAGAGTGTAAAACTCGGATATTGAAGCATTCCCAAGAATATTCCCTACCACCTTGGGGTGTTCCTTTTTCTCTTGCCCTGTGTAGAATACAAATGATTATAATCAGGTTATGTTGATAGAGGTTATTTTATATGATAATTTCCATTTCTAGTGGGAAAGGTGGAACCGGGAAAACTGTTATAGCAACAAGTATGGCTATTTCCTTAAGAGATGTTCAGTACATGGATTGCGATGTAGAAGAACCCAATGGACATCTTTTCTTAAAGCCTAAAATAGATGAGAGGATCTCTGTAGGTATTCCGACACCAAAGGTGGACCTATCAAGATGTACATACTGTGGTGAGTGTGCCCGGGTGTGTGAATTCAATGCCATTGTAGTAATTGGAAAGAAGGTTCTCGTCTTCCCTGAACTGTGTCATGGTTGTGGAGGCTGTTCATATATATGTAATGAGAATGCCATTGAAGAGATAGAGAGGGAGATCGGGGTAATTGAGAGGGGAAGGGCCGGAGATATAGAGTTTGTCCATGGCCTCTTAAATGTGGGAGAGCCGATGGCACCGCCACTGATTCGTAAAGAAAAGAGTCTGATAGATATAAAGAAGACCGTTCTCATCGATACTTCACCTGGTACGTCATGTCCTGTGGTTGAGTCGGTTAGGGGTAGCGATTTTTGTATTTTGGTTACTGAACCCACCCCATTCGGATTGAATGACTTGAAATTAGCTGTTGAAATGGTACGCAAACTTTCTATCCCCTTAGGTGTCTTGATTAACTGTTCAGACATAGGTGATCAAAAGGTTTTGCACTATTGTGAGACGGAAAAAATTCCTGTCTTAATGGAAATTCCCTTTAACAGAAGGATAGCAGAGGCATATTCTAGAGGTATACCAATGATAGAGGAGATTCCTGAATACAGGGCTAAGTTTCAAGATCTCTACTGTGAGTTGGATCATAAATATGTCTAAGAACTATTGTTGTCTGTTGTCCTTTCTCTTGCATGTGTTCGGCAATCATTATAAGCCATCAGAGATTTGAGAAAAAGCTGTTTTTCACTTTTGCCGGATACTTTTCCAAATCAGTGTTATAGTCTCATTCAATAGAAGGGAATAAGGGAAGTGTAAAAGGAGTTTGTCTTTTTTTATTAACAAGACAGGATTTTCTGTAGGCCTTATTTTTACAATTACTTTTCTATAAAAGAAAGGAGAGTATTAAAATGGCACAGGCTGAAATAAAGAAGAGTGAAAAGGAACTATTGGATACTCGTCAATACTGGTGGTGGGCAGAGAAGAAGAGATCGCCCAGGCTCAACTATTTGAGGAAAGCAATATGGTCCAAGGCAACCAAGGGATCGAGCTACTTACCTGGAGTTCAGGTGGATCTGGAGAATTTTCGGTGGCATACCAGGATATTCAAGGAGGCACCTCCGTCAGAGCCGTTTATTATCACAAGAGCGAGGGCACTTGCTGCCCTTCTTGATAATATGCCGGTATTTATCACAGACCAATCCAGGATACAGGGGTATCCGGGTTCTGCCCCCCATCTTATCACGTGGATTCCTACAGCCTCTTTTATGATAAACGAGGATATAATAAACGACCGCACGGGTATTATCCCTGAAGAGGAGTTGGAAGAGGCAAAGGAGATGGTTGAATTCTGGAAGGGGAGAACCTATCATGATGTGTGCCATCAGTATCATAGTCGTAAGGAGAAAGTGATACAGCTTATGGCAGATTATGTTGCACCAGGTAGAGAGGTAGCCGGTTTTGATTATGTTGTTCCTCAGTGTGACTGGATGTACCAGGGTTTTGACTCAGTTATCAAGACAATAGACGAGAGAATTGCAGGAGCTGAGAAGAAAATGCGAGAGGCCCCCATGGCCGAGGAACAGGTCTCTTACATGGAAAAGATAGATACATGGAAGGCTATGAAGATATGTCTTGAGGCAACGATCCGGTATGCAAGGCGGATAAGCCGGCTGGCGAAGATAATCGCAGAGAATTTCGAGACCGACCCGACAAGGAGACAGGAGCTTTTACGGATCAGTGAGACCTGCGATAAGGTGCCTGCGAAACCGCCGGAGCATCTCTGGGAAGCTATGCAGTTCGATCATATTGTTCAGGTAGCATACAGGCTTGAATGGCATAATGCTGCATGGCCATGGCGTCAGGACTACTGGCATTGGCCTTTCTATAAAAAGGATGTATTGGAAGATAAGAACCTCACAAGGGATGAGGTGATTGAGTATTGTGCAGAGTGGATGATGGCGGCGTATTCAATCGGGAAGACATGGGTCAGGCTGGGAAGGGAAGGTCTGCAGGGCAGCCCTGGTCCCTATGTATGGACTCTCGGTGGGTTGGATGAGGATGGCAATGATGCCTGCAATGACCTCACGGATTGCTACCTGGAATCAGCCCTCATAAGCAGGGTGAGTGATCCCACCTTTGGCTTTCGTTATGGCTCTAAAACACGAACAGAGACCCTGCGGCGAGTCTTCGAGTGTATCCGCCATGGCCTGGGTTATCCTTCCATAAGAAATGATGATGTTCTTATTCCCAATCTAATGCACTGGTTCGGCCATCCTTTGAAGGAGGCGAGGCGCTGGGTACA
>JAUXFK010000016.1 GCA_030623035.1 Deltaproteobacteria bacterium
AGGAAAGCCTGTTGATTGTGGCGGAACCGAGGGCAGGGAACAGGCAACTGGACGCGGTGTTGTGATGTGTATCGAAGAGTGGGCTAAAGATAAAGGAATTTCTTTGGAAGGAATGACCTATTCAATCCAGGGATTTGGTAATGTGGGTAAAAGGGCCATTTATGGATGGACACTAACTATGCTTCGTAAAAGCTATTTTAGCCAGTTTTCTATTTTTAACCCGTCTATTCTTTGAAAATGTTTTTCATTATTCGTGACTAAAATTAAATTATATGATAGTGCAGTTGACGCTAAAATGAGATCAAAATCATCAAGTGGTTTCCCAGTCTTTTCGAGATTTGATTTTAATAATCCAAATATCTCAACCAACTCCTGGCTAATTGGAACAATATCTAATGAACTTTCAATTGTTTTGATTTTTGCAAGGTTGCTTTCAATTTTTTGAGATTTATAGGCGCCGTAATATAGCTCCATTAATGTAACAGCACTTATTTTAATGGGGTCATTCAGATGGTATTGCAAATTCTGTTTCACTATTTCATTAGCTTTCAGGCTATAAATTATTATGTCAGTGTCGAGTAAGTACATTAAAATCCTTCTGATAATTTATTAGAATTAATACGATTCTTTTTTATATCATGAATAATTTCTTCAGCATCTCTATTGTCAGCCCAAGAGCCGGTTAAATCCAAAAGAACTTGTGCAGGCGTTTTAGTTTTTTTAATAAATTTTTCTCTGGCAAGATATCCTCTTATTAAGTAAAGAACTTGCTGACTTATTGACCGATTCTCTGAATCAGCTAATGCTTTGATCTGCTCGTAGAATTCATCTTGTATGCCTTTTATCTGTAAATTTGCCATTTCAGGTCTCCCCCTTATTGATTTCATGAAATTATATCCTATATTCATGAAAATCGCAAGTTGAAAATGCTTGAAAAGTTATTTAATTACAATATAAGTATTATCTAGCCATGTCTAAGGGCATTTTAAGGCTAGATTTGAGAGATAAAGTCCTTGATTTCAGTTGGTTAGTTTGGTCTGATCCGCCCCCCATGCTCCCCTGATTTTGGACAGCGCCCCCTTATCTCCGAGAAAAGGGTTGCGTCCCATTTATCCCAAAAAGCGCCGTGTGGTTCGATTTCACTGCAGCGCGCCCGAATAAGTAATTATATGATTTTCCGTTTAAGTACCATAAATATAAAATGCTGACAACAAAAATGTAATTCTTTACGTTTGATCTGGTCGTTTAACACTCAATCAAAGGTAACTACTCAGGTTCAAAGGCCTGGGGTTCACGCCTGCCTTGGCGCTGTTTACCATGCATTCCAATCATTACTATGCTGACAATATCCCAGGTGCTCTACAATGAGCCAGGGAAGCCAGGTCTGGGCCAGGGGTTTTCAAAAGTATTATTGCCCTTATCTTCATAAGTATGTATACTGAAATTGCATGGGTGTGGTATGTAATGATAGGTACCCGAATCTCTTTTGGGATCGGACACATCTTCCCCTTGGTAAAAGGGAAGGTGTGAACCCATATAGGAAAAGGAAATATCTCATGGACCTGTCGGAGAAGATCGGGCAGAGATTGATGGTGGGGATTAAGGGAAGTACCCTGGATACTGAGACCAGAGAGCTCCTGGAAGAAATCCGGCCGGGCTCGGTCATCCTTTTTAAGAGAAATATAAGCTCTGCCCTACAGGTTAAAGAATTGATCCTTGAGGTAAAGGGGCTACTCTCATTACCTCCTCTCATCGCCATTGACCAGGAAGGGGGCCTGGTTGTGCGATTCATTGGGGATGCTACTGTGTTTCCGGGGAATATGGCACTGGGGGCAACCGATTCTTATGACCTTGCTTACAAGCAGGGACTTGCCTCTTCCTCGGAACTGAAAGATATGGGTATTGATATGAATCTGGCACCGGTAGTGGATGTGATCACCACATATAATAACCCTGGTATTACGATACGTTCCTTTGGTGACGACCCCTTTAAAGTTGCGAACCTGGGTAATGCTTATATTCAGGGCACGCAGGCCATGAAGGTTGCAGCCGTGGCCAAACACTTCCCAGGCAAAGGAGCAGCAGAGGTTGATGCGCACAAGGATCTTCCTGTGGTATCTATATCCAGGGACACTTTTGAAGAGGTTCATCTACTGCCTTTTCAAAAGGCAATAGAAAACGGGGTTAAAGGTGTTATGTCTACCCATATTTACTGCCCCTCTTTAGAGGGCAATCAAAGAAGACCGGCAACCTTTTCTTGTAGGGTTGTGAGGCAGTACCTGAGAGAGAAACTCAAATTCAAAGGGGTGATCCTTTCGGATGATATGGAGATGGGGGCCATAGCAAGATACTATCCGATTGGCGAGGCTTGCATTAAGGCGAGTCTTGCCGGCCATGACCTCCTTCTTATATGCAGTGATTACGAAAAACAAAGAATCGCTAAATATGCCCTTTTCAATGCCTATAATAGCGCTGAACTCAGTTTAGATGACTTAGATGCAAGCATTGAAAGGATTCGGTCTCTTCGAGACTTTTGCCGGTCAAAGCCAGAGGAAATCGATCCTCAAATTGCCTCGAATGAAGCCCAGGCCTTAGCTCAGCACATAGCGGACAGATCCATTACAGTGGTAGGAGACAAAAGAGGGGTTGTCCCACTGAGTGATACGCATGAAAAGAGAATCGTTTTGATTATGCCTGATCTTTCGAATTTCGATGCGATTGAAGAAGGCTATGATCCTTTATGTGAACATTTTTTCCTAAAAGAGATGAAGGAGTATTTTTCAGGCGATATCCGGGCTTCTTTTGTTCCTGTTCAGATTCCTCCCAAATGCATAGAAGACACGTTGAACTCCGTATCAAGAGATGATACGGTAATCGCTTGTATCTTCGATGCAAAGGCGAACGAAGGCCAGAGGCAGCTTATAAAAAAGCTGCAAAGGTTGAAGGCAGAAGTGATAATGGTATTGCTGAGAAACCCTTTTGACATTGAGTTTTTGAACCCGAATGATACATGCATTATAACCTATGGATACAGGAAAAAGCAGCTCTTTTCTTTATTGAAAGTTATCTTTGGAAAGATTGAGGCAAAGGGATGTTTGCCCTTTGAAAAAAGATGAAGCCCAAAGTTAAACTCGGCATAGAAAGCTTACTGGATAGTCCCCCTGATTGGTTAAAAGAGAAGAGGACCGGCCTCTTGGTTAATCAGGCCTCGGTAGACTCCGGTCTTCGTTATACTTCCCATCTGATCTCCCTGATTTCTCATCAAAACCTCAAGGCACTCTTTAGCCCTCAGCACGGGATGTATGGAGAGAAGCAGGATAATATGAAGGAGTCTTCCCATTTCATCCATCCCCATTTAAGGATTCCGGTCTTCAGCCTGTATGGAGAGGCCCGGGTACTTACAAGAGAGATGTTAGACGAGATTGATGTTTTAGTAGTTGATCTCCAGGATATAGGGACAAGGGTATATACCTTTATCTCTACCATGGCCTTTTGCCTGCAGTCTGCCTCTAAATACCAGAAAAAAGTGGTTGTCCTGGATCGGCCGAACCCGATTGGTGGGGATATCCTGGAAGGAAACCTGCTCAAAGATGGGCTTCGCTCGTTTGTGGGTGTCTATCCCCTTCCTATGAGACATGGTTTGACCATTGGTGAATTGGCCAGCTTCTTTAACTGTTATTATAAAATTGGTTGTGATTTGGAAGTTATCCCAATGGAAGGATGGTCGCGGAAGATGTTTTTTACGGATACAGGCCTTATCTGGGTTTCCCCTTCCCCCAATATGCCGGTCCCGGACACAGCGATCGTATATCCTGGTCAGGTAATCCTGGAAGGAACGAATATCTCGGAAGGCAGAGGCACTACCCGGCCTTTTGAGTCTTTTGGTGCCCCTTTTATTGATCCTTTGCTTTTGAAAAAAGAGATAGAGATGAAAAAACCAAAAGGGGTGTTCTTCAGGGAGATATTTTTTCAGCCGACCTTTAACAAATGGCAGGGAGAGGTTTGTGGGGGGTTGCAAATACATATTACAGATAGAAGAAATTATAAACCTTATTTTACCACACTTGCTATTGTCCAGTCCATTATCTCACTGTACCCTGAGGAGTTTTCATGGAGTGATCCTCCTTATGAGTATGAATACGAAAGGATGCCCATTGATCTGATTTTGGGGGATGATGATCTGAGAAGGGATATTAAGCAATTGAAAGACCTGTATAGCATTGAAGAGTCATGGCAAGAAGAACTTGCTGATTTTAAAGAAAGGTCAAAGAGTTTTTACCTCTACCGTTAAAGGAGGCTTTATTATTATGAGGGCAATGATTCTGGCCGCAGGTCTGGGGACCCGGCTTATGCCTCTTACAAGAAAAGTGCCAAAGCCTTTATTTCCTGTTTATAATATTCCAATTATAGGCATAATTATCCAACAACTGAAAGAATGTGGTGTGACGCATCTGGCCATTAATACCCACTGGCTTGCATCTCAGGTCAAGGACTATATAGAAAAGGAAGACTTTGGGGATATAAAGATAGATGCCGGTTATGAACCGGAAATACTGGGTACGGCCGGGGGGATAAAATATTTCGAGACATTTTGGGATGATGAACCTTTTCTGGTAGTAACAGCCGATGCTGTCCATAACATTGACATGGTGCCCTTTTTTGATTTCCACATAAAGAGTAAAAATCTCGTTACGCTGATTTTGCACGATTATCCTCGCTTCAATCAGGTGGAACTGGACGCACAGGGCAATATTGTAGGATTAAGAGGGGAACGCTTAAAGGAGGTATCATCCGATGTCTCTTTACTTGCATTCACTGGTATCCATATTGTATCTCCTGAGTTGTTAAAGGAAATTCCTGAAGGTGAAAAAGTGGATATTATTTCCCTTTATCGTAAGCTGATTCAGCAAGGAGCAGCGATTAAAGGGGTGCAGGTTACGGATCACTATTGGATTGATATCGGTTCGTCTCTTTCATATCATCAAGTACACCGCGATATATATGAGGATGGAAGCAAGCTGGGGTTTAAAATCTTTAAGGACCTAGCTTTTCCCTGTATAGGGCCGTATGCATCTGTAAATGAAGATGTCCGTTTTAAGGGATATGTTTCCATTGGAAGACATACACGTATTGGAAGTGGCTGCACTATTAAGGATTCTATTATCTGGGACAATGTAAGGGTGGCGGATTGTCTTTCTATTGAAAACTGCATCATAGCACATGGGGCCAATGTGAAGACCGATTTAAAGGATGGAGTGATAATTGACGCTTAAAAGAGAACTGGCCGCATTTGTTGAAGGATTTCAAAGAGATTATCATGGCACATCGAAAACGCCCATACGATGGGACAGGCTACCGGGTGATGGCTCAAATCGCACGTTATATCGAGTGAAGTGGAATAAGGACTCTTTTATCCTTGTATCCAATGAGAATCCGCAGGAAAATGAGCATGGAGTTAATGAAAACGATTCTTTTGTATATATCTGCCAGCACTTAAAGAAGAAGGGGATTGCTGTACCGGAGATCTTCCGATATCAAAGGGAAAAAGGCTGGTTTATACTGGAAGATTTAGGTGGGGTACATCTATACGATCAGGCCTTGAGGTTGAAAAGAAACCCGGACAAACTGATGGCCCTTTATAAAGGGGTTCTGAATGTCCTTCCCATAATCCAGATTGAGGCTGCTCAAGGATTTGAAACAACAAGGGTTTTGAATCCTCCTTATGACCTTCAGTTTATTCTTGAAAGAGAATCAGGATATTTTTGCAGGTCGTTTTTAGAAGGGTATTTAAAACTGGATTTTAATGAAGAAGGATTGCTTGGAGAATTAAAAGCCCTGGCTGAAAGGGCATCCCTTATAGACAAGCATTTTTTTCTCTATTACGATTTCCAGTCTAAGAATATCATGGTAAAGGACAAGATGTTGAGGTTTATAGATTTTCAAGGGGGGAGATTGGGCCCACTTCACTATGATCTTGCCTCGCTTATCCTCGATCCTTACGTGGATATTAATAAAAGCATGCAACAGGAATTAATCGGGTATTATCTTGACCAGATAGAGAAGTTTTTCTTTGTTGACAGGGCTTTGTTCCTTAATGAGTATCCTGTTATTGCGATTCATCGAATTATGCAGATGCTGGGTGCTTTTGGCTTTCTCAGTACTGTCAAGAAGAAACGCTACTTTGAAACCTATATTCCCACGGCAATAAACAATTTAAAGCACATAATGCAACTCGACACATTTTCGCGTTATAGAAAGTTAGCAGAACTGGTGGAAAATCTATAATCAACAGGTTGTTAAATGTGTTCTAAGCAGCCTCTCCAAAATTAACCCCTTCCTTAAATGCCTCAAGATTCATCTTCAAAATTTCATTTTTCCCTTCAAATCTCTTCTCTAATTCCGTTTTAACGAGTTCATGAGGGACGGTTTTTGTAGCCCCTATGTATACGCCTAAGTAAACCGTATTGATTACCCTGGGATTCGCGATCTTTGATGAGATCTTAATCCCCGGCACTTTGATTACCTGTATGTCTTTTCTTTCAATGTTTTCTGCATAGTCGTCTGCTTCCAGGATAAGTAAGCCCCCACTTTTTACACGGTTCTTCATGGTATCGAATTGTATATTATTCATAACTACTGCTGTTTCTACATCCTTGATTAACTGTGAGTAAATCATTGTATCAGAATAGCATACCAAACAGTCTGCAGGTGCATTCCTTCTTGCTGTAGTTATATTTGGATACCATGTAACATTCTTGAATTTCTTCATCGCTGCCTTAGCCAATAACTGGCCGGATGTTAATGCACCCATGCCTCCTACACCGGCAAAGATCACGTTATGTCTTTCTATTCCCATTATATCCTCCAATGATACAGATGTTATGTATTAGAATTACTGTAACTGTTAAGCCGGATAATGATTTGGATGGTCTTTGACGAACATATTTTAGTTATTTGCAATTTAGCGTAGCGAATTTAGAATCTTCAAAATGACTCAAACCATAAAATCTCGTTAGCTACTTAAGATGGCCAAACAATTACTAATTATCAAAAACGCACTAAAAAAGCGAGTAGCACTTGGGCAACGGTCCATTGATACATAAACTCCTGCCCGGTTATACGAGGGCGTCAAGGTCTTTGAACTCACCCAGGGGATACTGTTTTGTCAGGGTATTATCGATCCATTTCAGGCATTCTACGGGTGGCATTCCCCAATTCGCTGGACAGGCAGACAGTATTTCTACAAAAGAGAACCCGATATCATCAATCTGTTTCTGTAATGCCTTTTTTACATACTTCTTGGTCTTATTATAATTTGCCGGACTGGTCAGAGATCCTCTCGCAGAATAGGCAGTACCGCCTAAGACTGCAACCAGCTCTGCTGCATTTATGGGGAAACCTTCCTTATTCGTCCCTCTCCCTGTGGGAGAAGTCGTGGTTTTCTGCCCAATCAAGGTCGTAGGGGCCATCTGACCGCCGGTAGTTCCATAGTTGACATTGTTTACCATAAATACGGTAATCCTCTCTGCCCTCGCCGCTGCCTGGATAAGACTTTCTGTTCCTATTGCAATCGCATCGCCGTCACCCTGGTAGGTTATGATGATCGTCTCTTTGTCTGATAATCTTCGCATCGCGCTTGCAATGTCCGGCGCTCTTCCGTGGGGAACAGGCCCAATCGCATCCACATCACTTATAAATGCGCTGACTGTCCCACATGTAACCCCACCAACCCATATTATACGGTCTTCTAAACCTAAATCTTCCAGGGAGTCCCATATAACCCTGGTTGCACTACCATGCTGGCAACCCTGGCAAAAGGCTAACGGAACAGGGACATTGATCTTTATTTTGGGTGTGCCGGCAACCAACTCCTTATTGTCATTCATCTATCATACCTCTTAACTTAAATTGTTATTCTAAATATAGTTCATTGATTTTTCCTTTTACGCATAGGCCTTTTCGTCTATCCAATTTCAGAAGATCCCTAAAAGGGAAATCTGAAGAGACTACTCCATCATTGCCCTTATTTTATCCAGTACTTTTTCCGGATAGATTGCGCCTCCTTCCATGACCTCATGCCGATCAAGACAGCTCACCAAGCCGATCTCGGTTCCATCATCACAGGCCATCTTTACATCCATGAGCATCTGGCCAAGGGAATCTTCAACCACCAGGATCTTATTTCCCTTTTTTGCCTGTTCTTTCACCTGTTGATATGGAAACGGCCATAAGGTAACCGGACGGATCATTCCCACCTTCAGTCCAATGCCCCTTGCCTGCGACATTGCCTCCATAGATACCCTGGCAGAATAACCATACGCTACCAATACCAGGTCTGCATCCTCCAGTTGATATGTTTCATATCGTATTTCTTCTCTTTCCATAGTCGAATGCTTTTCAAAGAGGGTGTTTTGGAGGGCAACAAAACTCGGGTTTCGTGGAGTTGGAACCAGCCCTTGAGCTGAAGTAAGCACCCTCCTTTTTTTATCTTTTTGCCTTCCTTTTCCCCTTAATGCCCAGTCCTTTTCAGGGAGTTTTTCAAATTCTAATTTTTTCAGCGTAACCGTTTCCAATGTGGTACCAATAATTCCATCGCTAAGTACAATGACTGGATTAATGTACTTGTCTGCAAGATAAAAGGCAACTTGAACAAGGTCATGGGCCTCTTGTGCCGAGTAGGGGCCGAGCACAATATTTTTATAACCGCCATTGCCTCCTCCTTTTGTGGCGCTGGTATAGTCCATCTGAGCGTGTCTTGTTGTGCCCTGTCCGGGACCGCCTCTTTGAACCAGGACGATTACGCAGGGCACTTCGGTATTTGCCATATGGGATAGTGTCTCCTGCATAAGGGCCCAGCCGGGGCTTGAGGTTGAGGTTATGACCCTTTTTCCCACCGAAGCACCCCCGTAGAGCCAATTTATTGATGCGGTTTCAGAGGATGTCTGTACAAAGGCCCTGCCCCTCTTTGGATACTCTTTTGCAAACCACTCGGTAATGTTGTTTTGGGGCGTTATTGGATAACCAAAGAATGCATCACAATCCGCTGCCAGAGCCCCCCATCCAACAGCCTCATTCCCATCGATAAAAACGACTTCATCCATCATATTCTCTCCTTTTCAAATCACCTTATATACTTCAATTGCAAAATGAGGACACATTATCACACATAAGCCACAGGCATTGCATGATTCGGGTTCACTGAAATTTGCCTGTAGAAGTCCCTGAGAAGTATAGTTATCCTGAGACATGGTTAAGGATTTCTTTTTACAGAATTCAACGCAATATCCGCACCCCAAACAGAAATCCTCATTTATAATGACACTGCCCTTTGCCATATTTTCTCCTTTCTTTTAAATGGATTATTTTGTAAAATGAAATGATTCCCTTTGATCGGATATCAACATGATTTAAAGGTCATTGCTCTGAATGAAATGGAAGGCCAACATCTTCGAAGGATTAAGCACAAAGGGAATATTTTTGAAAATGCCAAGGGCTAACCTCTATTAATGATAAATATATAGACTGTACAAAATAATAGTGAGGGGGTCAAGTATTAAATATTTCGTTTGTCCTGAAAAATGACATCCTTTGTAATTGTTTAGCCATCTTAAGGAGCTAATGAGATTTTATGATTTGAATAGTCATTTCCTCACGATTTGAGTCATTTTGAAGATTCTAAATTCGCTACGCTAAATTGCAAATAACTCTATCGCAAGCCCCCTCAAACAATTTACAATTTTTCGCTTCGCTCTATTTGAATCTTTAACAAAATAACTCAAATATGTTCGTCAAAGACCATCCAAATCATTATCCGGTGAAACAGTTACCTCATTTGAAAGCCAAAACCAGCATCAAATATCTTTATCGCCGGATTTATACGAGGTATTGTTGACAACAAGCCTACTTTTTGATAACTTCTTTTTGATTAGCAACATATATTTATTGACTTTCGAATATCAATTATATCCGGGCTGTTTGCCCGTTTTCCTATCCGTTTTGTCAAAAAAGGCATTCACTTTTAAGGAGAATAGAAGATGAGTACCATATTACCTGAAGGAGAGACCTTACGAAGAGCAGTAAAGTGGGTCTCTGAAAACTTGAAGGACGATCCCGATCAACCCGTTCAAAGACTCGTTAATGATGCAATTTTGCGTTTTGACATATCCCCGAAAGATTCGGAGTTTTTAACGCGGTTTTTTAGCCATAAAGATGGAAGTGAAGGATAAGCGATGCGGTTGTCTTTGAGCGTTCCATCAAGGGTTGATGAATATAACTTGGTTAGACACACCACAATGAAAGGAGAGAGAAGTCGGCTGACTTTCGGGAATTTAGTGCTTTTCTCTTTTAATCTCAAGAAAAAGATGCCTGATGTAAAGGAGGGTATCCCTACAGAGATAGAATTCATCTCTGATATGTCTTTTTTAAAAACAGAAGACTCGACCACAAGGGGTCATATCAATTTTGATATATTTAAGTATCGTTTTAATTGTGGAGATATCTGTTGTGTTGCAAAATTTGAAGGGAAAATAGTTTCCTACTGTTGGATCTCCTTAAATGGGGGATATATAGAAGAGATTGACAGAAATATAAATCTGAAGAATAATGAAATATATTTATATGATGCCTTTACTGAATCTGAGTTCAGAGGCAAAAGTATCTTTCCTTGTATACTTACTGCCATTCTCAAATATGGGAGGCAAAAAGGCTATCATAAGTCGCTTATTTTTGCCCTCTCATCAAACCATCCCTCACTAAGAGCAATTAAGAAGGCAGGTTTTGGTAGATTTCAAAGTGTTTATTTTGTCAGTATTTACAATAAAACTTTCTGTAAAATCGGTGGGGTAAAAAATGGCGAATCCTGCATTAAAGAACGGTTTATAAAAACCAGCCATCCTTGATTTTTCTTTTTGTAACAGTTTAGCTTTTTGAAATTTTAATTGCTTCAACGGTGGTCAAATTTTAACGCGTGCAACTGTTTGAACATCTTAGTGAGCGTTAAGAAAGAACAGGGTGAAAGATGCGAGTTCTGCACGGGTTAAAATTTGATTGCCGTTGAAGCTTTGCCAGTGCTTTCTGTTTCATAAGGCTAAAATAATACATAATTTATTATTTTAACTTGAAAATTAAGATAAAGTCAAATATGAAGCATCATCTCATCTATAATTATTTTCAATGGTTTTTTCTCGTAGATAACTATTGTTATTCAACTAGTTCGATTGTATAATAAATATGGTAATTGTTTAGCCATCTTAAGGGGCTAATCAGTGTCCATCCAAATCATTATTAGGCTAAACAGTTACTAAATATGAAAGTCTGCATAGATAAATTAACTTTATTCTGGAGACTCCATGAAGGTTATTTATACATCTGATCTTCATGTAGATGAAGATCATTATCAAAGGCTTCTTAAACTTGAGGGAGATCAAAAGCCGGATTGCCTTATCATTGGCGGAGACTTAATCCCTGTCAATCCTTCTGCAAATGATCCGATTGATCACCAGAGGGAATTCATAAAAGACTCTATTATTCCCTGGATCTCAAAATTAAAGGATTCAAAACCAAATCTTGATCTGTACCTCATGATGGGAAACTATGACAGGGCCATCAACATGGATATTCTTGAAGGTTTAGAAAGAGAAGGGATTATACATCTTCTACATAAAAGGCATTATACCCTTGAGCCAGAGCTCCACCTTGTGGGGTACGGATACGTACCCATTACACCTTTTTCACTGAAGGACTGGGAAAGGTATGACACAAATGAGAAAATATTTACCATTCAGCCTCACAAGTCATTTGTCAGCACAATAAAAGGTATGCAACAGATAGATTTTAAGGAGATATTGGAAAAAGAAAAAACCATAGAGGAGGATATGGAATGTCTCCTTCGGATGAGTGATCCCCAAAAAACAATATACGTTATGCACTCCCCTCCTTATGATACTGTATTAGACAGGATATTCGATGGATCTCCTTGTGGAAGTAAATCAATAAAAAGATTTATTGAAAAGCACCAGCCCCCTCTTACCCTACACGGTCATATCCATGAATCACCCCAGGTTTCAAGGAGTTTCATGGAAGAGATAGGAAAAACCATATCAATTAATCCGGGACAAGAGGCAGGGAAACTTCATGCTGTGGTTTTTAATACAGACGATGTCAAGGGAACAGTCCGGTATTTTTCATAATATCTACTAAAGTACTCTTTGTATTGCACAGTCTTTAATCTAATGGCTCTGAAGGCATAATTAACATTTGAAATAGAAAGGATAGGATTATGGTAGAGAAAAAGATACTCACTAAAAAGCTTTCCACAAAAACTACAAAACAAGAAATGCTGGATGCTTACAATGAGCTGGCAAAACAACTGCAAGAAAGGGATGAAAATGAACTGAAACCGGAAAAGAAGATAGAAGAGAAAAAGATAAAAGAGGTAGTCGAGGCAGCAGATTCCTTATCTTCTGAAGGGGTTGTAAATGGAATAAGCAGTCTCAAGCTGGAAATCGGAAAGATGCTTACCCAGATTTCCGATCGACTGGAGGAAGAGGTCAATAAATTCAGAGGGATAAATAAAGCTATAGAGATTAAGGAGGCAGAACTAAAAGAGGTATATGAGATAGAAAGATCGGCAGCAACATTGGCAGCCTTAATAGAATCTCAAAATCAAAAACACCGAGAATTTGAATCTGAAATGGATAAGAGAAAAGAGGATCTGAACAATGAAACCCAGGCAGTTAAATCGGTATGGGAAAAAGAGAAGAAAGAGCATGATATTATGTCTAAAGAACGGGAAGACGCAGATATAAAGAGCAGGAAAAGGGAAAGGGAAGAATATGTCTATGCCTTTGAGAGGGAAAAACAGTTAGCAAAAGATAAGTTCGAAGATGAGAAAGCAAAGCTGGAAAGAGAAACTCAACTTCAAAAGGAGCAAATGGAAAAAGAATTGACTGAGAGAGAAAAAACCATTGCCGAAAACGAAGACGAATTGAACGAATTACGAAAAAAGGTCGGTGCTTTTCCCAAAGAAATGGAAACAGATCTCAACAAAGCAATCAAAGAGACAACAGAAACAATACGAAAGGAAGCGAAGAACAACGAGGAATTACTTAAAAAGGAAATTGATGGTGAACGAAATGTTCTCAACACGAAAATAGGGTCACTTGAAAAAACAGTAAAGGAACAGAGCGACCAAATCAATCGGCTTTCCCAGCAGTTAGAAAAGGCCTATCAGAAGGTTCAGGATATCGCTGTTAAAGCAGTCGAAGGTTCTTCAAGCGTTAGACCACTTGCCAACCTCGAACAGATAATGACTGAACAGGCCAGGAAGCAAGCGCAGGAGAAGTAAGGACTAAATTATAAGCAATTATTCAAGATCACCTCAGTACTTAATACTACAGCGACACTTTCGGATAATCCTGTTAAGAGCCTGTTTGAAAGACCTCATTTCTCACTTTAATTGAGCTTTCAGGGATACTTTTTCAAAACATAAATCGTTTTGCAAAGGTCTCCCCATTTTTTTAATGAGAATATAACTCTTCTGGGATTGTTTTTGGTGAATTCAAGTTACAAGTGCACCACTTGATGTTTTCCAGAACACTTCATGAGGTGACCGGTAGTTTAGGCATTTTCTTGGTCTATGATTAAGCTTTTTCACAGCAAATGCAAGATCTTTTTTAGTGACCGTTCTGAAATCGGTTCCTTTAGGGAAATACTGACGGAGAAGACCGTTTGTGTTTTCGTTTGTCCCGCGCTGCCAAGCTGCATAGGGATCGGCGAAATAAACCGTTAAGCCGGTTTTATTTTCTAGTTCTTTGAAACGAGCAAACTCTTTGCCGTTGTCAACGGTCAATGTTTGTCGCATCTTTTTCGGAATGCGGCAAAACGCTTTGGTGCTTTGTATTGTAAGCGATTCTGCCTTCTTGTCATCAAGTTTGGCAGCCAGCAAATAACGGCTTTTACGCTCAACATGGGTGGCTATACATCCGGTGCTCTTTTTACCCTCAATCGTATCCCCCTCCCAGTCACCGAAACGTTCACGGAACTCTACAATGGCTGGACGCTCGGAAATGCTGACACGTCCTGGAAAGAATCGCCTTCCCGAGCCGTATCTCTTTTGTCTACGGCGTTTTTTACGTCTCCGTCGCAGGTGATGATAAAGCGTACCACCTTCTTTTGCATCTAAATAGATCCACCGGTAAATGGTTTCATGGCTAACACGCATTGTCTCATCGTCTGGATAGTCAGTTTTGAGTTTCTCTGCAATTACTTCCGGGGGCCAATCAGCTTTAAGTCTGCGTTTTACGTAGTTAACGAGATCCTGATTGGAGAGACGGCGATGATGTCGGGCCTTGTGACGACGCTTAAGTGCCTTAGGATGCGTCCAATTATACCAATAAATGGTACAATCATATTCTGGTCCGTTGCGACTGAGTTCCCGGCTAACAGTCGTATGGTGTCGGTTTATCCTTCGAGCAATTTCGCGCAGGCTTAACCCGGCACACGTTAAATGGCTGATAAAATATCGTTCCTCTTCGGTAAGATGAGTATAGGGCATGGCGGGCTCCTTCTGGGTGTAAGGTTGATCGTACTTCCTACACTACCAGAAACCCTGTCATGTCCTCCAGTTATTTTAAATGGTGCACTTTGAAGTTGAATTCACCTTTAAATACACTAAGAGCTCAATTCGATAATTCAAATTTGACGTTTTTTTTTGATTATTTAGCATTTGAAGCTGAAGGCAAACCAGCAAAGGTAAACGGAGAAACGGGACGTTCCCCTCTTTTTCTAAAACAGGTTCTTTTCCACCGCTATTTGAAAAATACGAGGCTAAATTACCTATAGCTGCTTAATGTGGCTAAACAGTTACAAAGTATGACTTGTCAAGGAAAAGTTTTTATGATATTTGACCTTAACCATATAATCACTTGTTGTTGCCGGACGCAAAGCGTCCGGCAACAATGGTGCGGATGAGGAGCATCCGCACCATTATACGCTCATATATAGTCAGTTAATACTTGAAATTAGAAGGAGGAACCTGTCGAAAATGAAAAAAGAAAGTAAATGTTCGCTATTTCGTGCTATATTCCTGCCACTGTCATTAATCATTTTGGTAACTGCTTATAGTCCGGCACTGGCAGCAACTTCCGGCACTCACTATCCTTTCGGCACCGAAGGGGTTTTGGCTGCTACTGTCCCTCCGCCCGGATTTCATTACCGGATATATAATTCATTTTATAACCCGGATAAATTCAGAGATGATAATGGCGATGAATTACCAATCGGATTCGACCTTGATGTCTTTGTCACAGTACATCGTTTTGTTCATGTAACAAAGAAAAAAATTTTCGATGCGGATTTCATGTACGATGTTGTTGTGCCTTTTGCAGATAAAGAGATTTCAATCGAAGCATGGGGAGTCGAAGATAGCAAATCCCTGACAGTCGGTGATATCACAATAGAACCGTTTGCCCTGGCATGGCATGGCCCCCGTTATGATGCTGCCGCAGCTCTGGCGCTGATCCTTCCCACAGGTGAATTCGATGCAGACAAACCGGCTTCACCCGGGCTCGGTTACTGGAGCGGTATGCTTACATTTGGCGGTACGATATATTTTAATGAACAAAAATCATGGTCATTCAGTGCCCTGACCCGAACCCTTGTACATACGGAACAGGATGATACTGAAATTACACCGGGTTCTGAATTTGTAGTGGAAGCAGGGCTGGGCAAAGAGATTAAGTTGTCTGATAAATTATCCGTTCGTCCGGGAATATCCGGTTGCGGTTACTGGCAGATAAGCGATGATGAGAGTGATAATCCCGCATATGCTGAAGATGAACGCAAAACCGGCTATGCCCTCGGAGCGGAGATTAACTTTTTCTGGTTGCCGCCCAAACTGTTTCAGTTGAACTTAAGGGCCTTGCGTGAGTTTGGTGCGGAAAACAATGCCGAAGGTTCACAGTTTGTCATTACACTGACTAAATCCTGGTAAATAAAACCGGAACAAATAAAAACATTCCGGCGTTAAAACGCAGAATTACCGTCTGATGCCGCTACGCGGCATGAGTAACGACCTCCTCTTTTCCGCGGTAACAATAAAAAGTATAGATGATCTGCTTAAGTCGTTACTATAGAAGAAGTTTTTTTTGACAACCAGAGGCCATATAGATGTTAGGCTTTTTCTTCCTTATCTGTCAATAGTAGCATATTGGTGTCAATAGAATTTCAAAATGTCCGGTTTTCATAGCAAGTGAAATGTCCGGTTTGAGAATTATTTATAAATTTGTTGAACAATATTTTTACCGTATGATATATTCATTATACCTGCCCGGAGGATAGGTCAACGCTGGGGAGAGATCCGAGCGCCGAGTCAGGTGAAGAAAAAATTATGGGGAGGCGAATTCTGGACGGACGGTTACTTCGCAAGCACTGTCGGGAAGCATGGGAATGAGGATACGATCGGCCATTTTTAAATTCTCCTTAAACTGGACTGACGGGTTAGACAGCAACTATCATCAAGAATCCACTCTATCAATTCTATCTCACGAACAACTTCGGGCAGTCTTCGCATATGCTCGGCAGCCGGTTTTCATAAAAGGCTTTGCGAAAACCTCTGTATGCCTTTTTCCGCCAAATGTCCCCAATCGGTGCATCACTGATATTTCCAAAAGTCAACCGCCGATACCTTCTCTTTCCATCGCGGCATACCTTATTTTTTTGTGATACCGGCAGATTAACAAAAACACACGGAGAAACCATTCCATCGCTAGATACAAAAAACGCACGCAGAACGTTCTCAGTGCACGTTAGCCGAAGTTCTCCCGGCCTATGGATTTGATAGTGAAGCCTCATCCCCCATTGTTTACCCACCATCTTCACTGCATCCAGTCGTGCTTTAAGCTCCTCATACTCATCCACAGTTGATGCTATAATGGTTTCGCCTGCAAGCTCCTCACACGGAACGAAGTCCAAGGTGCTCACTACAATCTGGCTTACACCCAATCCTTGCAAGGCGAGAGGCAACCGTTCAATATCTCCGATTTTGGAGCGCAAAAGCATATAGGCAATATGTACCGCCGGTAGTTCCTTCCCCAACTTCTTCTTTGTCTCGTGCAAAATCCGAATATCTTCCAATACCCTGTCAAAGCTGGTTCCCTGGCGGACTTCATCATTCCTTTTATCCACACCAGCCAGGGAAAAAGCCAAAACGTCCATACCGCATTCCACCACCTTGTAGATAGTCTCCGCATTCAGCAACATTCCATTCGTAGTGGTTCCAACTTTGCAACCAGCTTCCTTTGCCATCCGCGCCATTTTCAATAAATCGGGGTTGAGAAACGGTTCCCCCCAGCCCTGAAGAAAAACCAGTTGTGTCTTTTTAAAGGCTGGCACCAGATGTTCAAAAACCTCCAATGACAAGTTCCGATTCTGCCAAGCATCCCGATAAACGGTACGAGGGCAATAGAGACAGGCTGCATTGCAGTATGAAGTCACCTCCACTTGAATCCAATCTAACGATGGCGACGAAAAAGAACTAAGCCATTCTCTGAGCAACAAAACCTCCTGCCTAATGCGCTGCGTAGGGTATAGGGGAAGTAAATAACTCAATCAACTGAACAAGTATTATCTGCCTGCCCCTATATCTACCCTAAAAGACCAGACCGTATGGTTCATACTTCTCTCTTCAGATTTTTTCTGACAAATTCAACAATGCTGTCCATCCTTGTGCCGGGAGGAAATATTTCGGCAACACCTGCAGCCTTCAAGGCCGGTACTTCGTCAGGTGGAATTATCCCCCCTACAATCATCAAAGTGTCGGTTATATTCTTCTCTTTACAAAGTTTCATCAATCCAGGTATCAGTACATGATCATATCCTAACGTACTTATACCGATTACATCGACATCTTCTTGTAAAGCGATCTCTGTGACTTCCTCAGCCGTTTGCCAGGGACCGGTATATATTACCTCCATCCCTGCATCCCTCAAGGCTGAAGCAACAATTTTTACCCCTCTATCATGCCCGTCAAATCCTATTTTGGTAAGTAAGACCCTTATATTTTGCATAGTGCATTCCTTTACTTAATAGATTTCCTAACAACTGATCCCTGACCCTTGTGAACTGTTACGATCTAAGGGACAAGGAAATAACCTCCTCGAGTTGGCGCTCAGATTTATAGATTTGTTTGATCTGAAAACGCAAAACCGAAGTAATAGTCGAATCTATGTTGAGTATTTTGTGTTTGAAGATCGGGCAAAGATGGCCTAAAAGTGATTTCAGCCTTGTCCCTAGGTTAACAAGGGCCTGCCAAAGCCGTATACATCTCTCAATTTTCTAACTATCTCACCGTGAGTAACATCCGCCTTAACAGCGTCGATCACCGCCTCAAACAAGTTTCTACCAGGATCGAGGGCTGCATTACGAAGGTCTTTCATAGCATTATCCGCCTTCTTCTGATTTCGTTTCTCTCTTAGGCTCTTAGTTCGATTGATCTGTCTTTCGATCAGTTCCTTATCTACCTTTAGCTGTTCCGGGGCTTCTTCCTGATCTTCAACTGTGTACTTATTCAACCCAACCACTGTCCTATTACCACCATCTACCTCCTTTTGGTATCCAAAAGACGAGTCGGCAATCTCTCTCTGGACAAAACCTTCCTTTGCTGCTTCAAACATCCCTCCCTTTTTATCAATCGTGTTGATATAGTCCCATGCCCTCTTTTCCACCTCATTTGTCAGTGACTCCACAAAGTAAGATCCTCCCATAGGGTCAATAACATCCGCCACCCCGGTCTCTTCCGCGATTATGTTCTGTGTCATGATGGCAACTCGTTGTGACTTTTCACTTGGAATCCAAAGAGGTTCGTCGAATGCATCTGTGTGAATAGACTGAGCCCCTCCAAGGATTGCGGATAGAGTATGAAGAGATGACCGTACGATATTGTTCAGAGGTTGCTGCTGGGTTAGTTCCGTGCCGGATGTCTGAGCATGAAACTTCAACAAACAGGATTGGGGGTTCTTAGCTCCAAACCTGTTCCTCATGATACTTGCCCACATCCTCCTTGCAGCTCTAAATTTAGCAACCTCCTCGAACAAATCACCGCTTATATCGAAGAAAAAAGAGAATCTGGGTGCGAAATCATCTACATCTAATCCGGCCTTTATAAATGTATCAACGTAAAATATACCCGTTGACAATGTAAAAGCCAGAGCCTGGACAGGGTTCGCCCCAGCCTGCTGCATGTGCTGACCTACAACGCTTATTGGATGCCACTTAGGCATATGTTCTGTACAATATTTTACGTGATCGGTCAATATCCTTAAATGGCCATCCAATTCAAATCTGATGGGCTGGTTACAACTGATATAATGGGATATGAAGTCACTCTGGTTTGTGGTGCCCTGGAGCCGCGAAATGGGAATACCCCCTTCCTCAGCCATAGCTATGAGAGAGGCTACCATCATGTAAGGGCCGAAGTCATTCATCGCCAAACTTACTTTATCAAGCGGGATTCCATCAAAAGCAATCTCCATATCCTTCAATGAATCTACAGTAGTCCCGCACCTGCCTAAAAGCACCTTGTCAACCGTATCTGAGTCGTATCCCCTAAAGTAAGAGTTGCAAGGCACAAAATTGATACCGTTTTGTCCTGTCCTGAGCATATCTTTTTGCCGTATATTAAAGGTTTCCGGGCTTTGAAGTCCAACCAATAACCTCTTTGTCCATATGCGTCCTCTATACATTGAAGGGTATATGCCCCTTGTATACGGGTATTCACTGGGCAATCCCAGTTTCTTCTCATCATCGAAATCATTAAGGTCTTCAGATGTATATATGGGTTTTATGGGGATCCCTGAACGCGTTGTGAAAACCTTTTTCCTTTCAGGACGTTTTTCTAGTGATTCCCTGTAACCCTCCATCCACTTATCAATCTTGCCTTTTCTCATTCTTTCTTTCCTCCTCCTTTGGCTATAGATTTTCCTAGAATTGGCAATCGATCTTTTTCTTTGATTTTATTAAGTCCTTTAATGTGGAGAACGTCCCCTATATCCCTTCTTGTGTCTGTGATTGTATTTTATGGCATACCCTGTCAACAATCTTCTCATCAATGTTGGAAGGCCTGCATCCCCTGATCTAAATAAAAAATGGGCATGGTTGGATAAAAATACCCATGCATAACAGGCCGTGTTTGTGGCGGTCAATAAATCGCTCATGCGTTCTATCATGTCAGCATGATCTTTGCTGTCACAAAATATCCTGCGACGCTCAATACCCCGAATAATAACGTGATGGATAACCCCAGGAGCATCTAATCTTGCAAGTCTTGGCATAATCGGGTTTATATCATAACATATCCCTTATGTTAAGTTAATTAATTACCTAAGGACGTTCCCTATTTCCTATTTCATTCTATTTCACTTGAGCAGCGGGCGATGCACCAGCAAGGACCGTCTGTACTTAATGCGGATGTCAGCCCGTCTTTTGTTTTGGGACGGGCAGTGGGTTCGGTTGGCGACAAACAAGACGTTTAAAAAGTTTCTTTTGCAATATCTGAAGATGTTGATAGTACTTTTCAGGAGCTTGTCCACATTCCTTATCAATCTGATGTCTTATCTCCCGCACCTCTTTTACGATTGGATCTTGGGTCATTTTAAACCTCCATAAGTTCCTCTGGAGTACATATTATGAGCGTTGATATTCCACGAATTGTATTTATTTCTTGAATTACTGATCGGACACGTGCGCTTAAAATGTGGCTAAAATTCCAAGATACAAGAAAATCCATTCCGTGAAATGTCGCAACAGCTAAATGAAAGGCATCACCTCTGGCTTTATCGGGAATAAGGATTTTTTCAAAATACGATGGGCAAGGGGGCGTAATTCAATAAAATCAATATTATTCTTCGTCTCTTTTTGTTTCAGCGCCATCGCAACCGCTGACGTCCCTACTCCCACATTTCGTGCGATCTCCTCCAGGGTCACCCCCATTTCTCAGCTCAAATAGTATGCAATTTGTCCGACGCGTTTTAGTACTGTTAAACCCTCTGACTCTATTGATAGAAGACAAAAGCCAAAACAAACGAATCGCTTGTCAAGAAATAAGTCTCAAAGACGGAAGATCTATTAAAAAAATTATGGGTTTTCGATCTATAGGAGTCGTTTTCTTTTGACAACCAAAGGCTATATAGATGTTGAGCGTTTCGTTCATACAGATCGTCATTGCAAGCCTAAATATTTTCTGATGTGTTTTGCCAAAGCGTTATCGATTTCAGCATGGCGTGGCACTGGCTGTTTCTGTCCTGTATTTGGATTTACATAAATGTCGTGTCTGGCACCTGGTCGGTGCAACTTGCATCCGTCACGAACAAGCTGACTAACGAATTGCTTGCGATTCATATCGCTATTTTTTTCAATTTATATTCTTGGGGTACATCCTCCATCGCCATCATTAGATAAGCATCCTTAATATTGTCTTCCAGTTCTTCAAGGGTATCACCTTGCGTCATTATTTCAGGATGCTCAAGAAGTTTACCAAGCCAGAACTTTTCACCTTTCCAATAAATC
>JAUXFK010000192.1 GCA_030623035.1 Deltaproteobacteria bacterium
AGGAAGGCGAAGATTTTAACCGCAGGAATATATTGAGATATTTCGAGGATTAAAATCTGAGCCTGACACAGAGATTGGGCAAAAGGGCCATTTATGGATGGACACTAGTTAGAGATTTTTGTGGAGGGATAGATGGCATATCAAAAAAGTGGAGGAAGGCGGACTTTCATAAGGCGTAAAGTTTGCCGATTTTGTGCGGACAGCACTTTGGGAATTGATTATAAAGATTATCAAACTCTTCGTCAATTTACAACGGAGAGGGGCAAAATAATTCCCAGAAGGATTTCCGGAAATTGTGCGAAACATCAAAGGAAGGTTACAATGGCGATTAAAAGGGCAAGATGTATTGCGTTATTGCCTTTTACTACAACATCTGCTCGCTAAAACCGGGGTTTTCGATCAGTATGGGGATGTAGATTAATCTGATTTTTTTCATGACGGGGATTGTTTTTTATTGATTAAGGACGTAAAAGAAGATTTTAGGAGAGATGTTTTCTCTGGTGTTATAATTACTATCCTGTTTTTCCTTGCATTTGTATATATTCCTTTCCTGGGTATATTTATAAGTGTTTTTGCGCCACTGCCGATTTTATTTTATTATCAAAAGCTGGGAAGAATACCGTGTATACTTATTACTCTTATCGCATTAACAATAGCCATATGTTTTTTGGGTCGCTATCAAAGAGCATTAGAGATATTTTTAATGGTTGAGCTTGGGGTTATCGGTCTGGCCTTTTCTGAAACATTACAGAAAAACCTTTCGATTGAAAAGACAGTTTCGTATTCTGTCATTATCATTCTAGGGGTTGGGACCGTACTTGTGTACCTTTATGGTGCGATCAAAGTGGTGAATCCATGGCATTTTGTAATACAACAGATCAATGAAAGCGTGAATCAAGCTGTTAATCTATACCAGGGATTGGGAATGCAGGGTGAACAGATAGAATTATTTAAAAAAAACTTTGCAGATTTTTTGATCCGGGCATTTCCATCCTTTGTAGTCGTTGGAACGGTCGTTATCGTTTGGATGAATATTCTGATCGCAAAGGCACTGAGTAAAACAGGGAGAATCAGGTTGCCTGACTTTGGCGACCTATCGAGATGGGAAGCCCCGGATATTCTGGTTTGGGGAGTAATAATTGGAGGGCTTCTTTTGCTATCGAAGGGTTTAATGCTGAGTAGTATTGGTCTAAATATGTTGATAATCTCTCTTTGTGTATTCTTCTTTCAAGGTATCGCAATTGTATCTTACTTTTTCCATAAGAAGAATATACCTCTTTTTTTGAGAGCAGTGGGTTATATGCTGATAGTTATTCAACAACTTTTTATGTTAATCGTAATCGGGATAGGCCTGTTTGATGTGTGGGCTGATTTCAGAAGATTAAAAAAACAGGGATTATCAGGTTTAAATGGAGGCGAGTTGTGAAGGTTGTTTTGTTAGAAGATATACAATCTCTTGGTAAGATCGGGGATGTGGTTAAGGTTGCTGATGGACATGGAAGAAACTATCTAATCCCACAGGAGAAGGCATTAGAAGCGACAAAAAAAAATATTAAGACATTGGAACTGCAAAAGAAATTAACTAAGAATAGAGTTGACAGGACAAAAAATTATGCTGAAAAGCTTGCTGAAAGAATAGAAAGTATCTCTTGCACCATCTCTAAACAGGCTGGGGAAGAAGACAAGCTTTTTGGTTCAGTAACAACTATGGATATTGAAGAGAGCTTAAAGAATGAAGGCATTGAAGTGAATCGGAAGAAGATCATGCTGGAGGAACCGATAAGAAAACTGGGCATCTATTCCGTACCTATAAAACTCCATCCGGAAGTCATTTCCAGTCTGAAGGTATGGGTTGTTAAAGTCTAAAAACGACCATACCTTGGGGGCCTATTTTATGATGAATAGAGAGATTCAACAGTATAAGCTTCCTCCTCAAAACATTGAGGCTGAGCAGTCCATATTAGGAGGTATATTACTGGAGAATAATGCCTTAAATCATGTATTGGAGGCATTAACCACAGAAGATTTTTATCACAGCTCTCATGGTAAAATTTTTCTATCTATGATTGAACTCTATGAAAGAAACAGCCCGATAGATCTGATTACACTGAGCGATACCTTGAAGAGAAAGAATCATTTAGAAGAGATAGGGGGAGCATCTTATTTGACATCATTGGTTGATGGTATTCCTACTGCTGCGAATATTCCCTACTATGTAAAGATTGTAAGAGAAAAGTCAATCCTAAGGAGGTTGATCACCAAAACCTCCGAGATTGCCTCTTTGAGTTATGAAGATATTAATGATGTGGATGAGGTATTGGATTATGCAGAAAGATCAATCTTTGAAATCTCAGAAAGCAAAATAAGACCCTCATTCTATTCAATAAAAGAGATGATAAGTCAGAGCTTGAGCGTAATTGAGAGACTCTATGATAAGAAAGAGCTTATAACAGGTGTATCAACTGGATTTGAAGGGATAGATAGACTTACGTCAGGGTTTCAACCATCCGACCTTATTATCGTTGCTGGCCGTCCAAGCATGGGGAAGACCAGTTTTGCTTTAAATATTGCCCAATATGCTGCGATTGAAGGCAATATTCCTGTCGGAATATTTTCGTTGGAGATGTCAAAAGAGCAACTCTCATTGCGAATGTTATGTTCAGAAGCGAAAGTCGATGTACAGAGATTAAGAACTGGATTCCTATCTGAAAACGATTGGCCAAAACTTGCTAGAGCAGCAGGTAGCCTTTCAGAAGCACCTATTTTTGTTGATGATTCAGCGGGTCTGTCCATTTTGGAAATGAGAGCAAAAGCGAGAAGGTTAAAGAGCGAACGGGGTTTAGGGTTGATTATTATAGACTATCTACAGCTGATGCGAGGTAGGAGGGATATTGAGAGAAGGGAACAGGAAATATCTGATATTTCTCGATCATTGAAGGCCCTTGCTAAAGAATTAGATATGCCGGTTGTCGCCCTTTCCCAACTCAACCGTAAGGTTGAAGATAGACATGATAAAAGGCCGCAACTCGCTGATTTACGAGAGTCAGGGGCCATAGAACAAGATGCAGATGTTATTCTGTTCATCTATCGTGATGAAGTATACAACAGAAATGGCGACAATTCTGAAAAGGGAAGGGCTGAGATTATAGTTGGTAAACAGAGAAACGGTCCTGTTGGTGTTGTACAACTTACATTCGTGGATAAATACGCAACATTTTCAGATCGCCCCCCATTTGAAGAGGGGTATTAGCTTGACAAACAACCAAATGGTTACTACTATAATATTTAAAAAGAAGGTTTTATAAATTTCCATTTAGAAGGATTTGCAAAATATGTTAAGCGCTAAGATAGGCCACAGACTGGATCCTTACATCTCTAAAGTGGCCGGCATTGTAATCAATAAATGTGTAAGCCCTAATCTGTTAACACTTTTGGGGCTTCTAATAAATGTTTTAGGAGCAGTTGCCCTTGCCTATGGGAGATGGAAGATAGCAGGTTGTTTAATCATTCTCGGAGGCATCTTTGATATGTTGGATGGTGCCTTTGCCAGAACATACGGAAAGGTAAGCAAGTTTGGAGAGTTATTTGACTCGGTTATCGATAGGTATTCTGACTTGATCCTTTTAATCGGCTTGATTATCTTCTATTCTAAAATGGGAGATATCCCATTGGTAATACTGACATGCATAACATCAATTGGTACTGTATTGGTCCCTTATACCAGAGCAAAAGCAGAGATTTTTGTCCCTAAATGCAATGTAGGTTTAATGGAACGGGCGGAGCGAATCGGTTTGTTGGTAATCGGGGCGCTCTTTAACGTTATGGTCATTGTCCTTTGGATTCTCGCAATCTTGACAAATGTTACGGTTTTTCAAAGATTGTATTATACATGGAAAGAGGTTGAATAATAGGCGTATGAGCGAGTCTATTAATTGAGGAGACAGCAATGACGAATCAGGTCAAGACCGTGTTTCTACTTGGCGCATTAACAGGGCTAATAATGCTCATAGGGAAGTTTTTTGGTGGAAATTCCGGTATGGTTGTAGCTTTCTTCTTTGCTATGTTTATGAATTTTAGTAGTTACTGGTTTTCTGATAAGATCGTTTTAAAAATATATAAAGCCAGAGAAGTAACACCTCAACAGTCTCCGCAGTTGTTTTCTATGGTGAGTAACCTGGCGCAAAGGGCAGGGCTACCAATGCCTCGCTTATATGTTATCGCTTCTCAATCGCCCAATGCTTTTGCAACAGGAAGGAACCCGGAACATTCCGCTATTGCAGTTACAGAAGGTATTATGGATATTTTAAACAGCCAGGAGCTGGAAGGGGTATTGGCCCATGAGTTGTCCCATATTAAGAATAGAGATATTCTGATTGGCTCTATAGCTGCTACTTTAGCTGGAGTGATTATGATGCTGGCGAGTATGGCACGCTTCGCAGCCATATTTGGCGGTTTTGGCGGCAATGATGAAGATGAAGGTGGTGGTGGTATTGTAGGGCTTATCGTTCTGGCTATTATTGCTCCCTTGGCTGCTTCCATAATTCAATTCGCGATTTCTAGGTCTCGAGAATATCTGGCCGATTCAGGTGGTGCAAGAATCGCGGGGACTTCCTCTGGATTGGCAAAGGCCCTGGAGAAACTTCACCATTCATCGAAGAAAATACCCATAAAATCCAATCCTGCTACTGCCCATATGTTCATTGTCAATCCGTTATCCGGCAGGGCATTCCTCAACCTTTTCAGTACCCACCCACCCATTGAAGAAAGAGTGAATAGACTTTTGAAAATGAGATAGGAAAAGGTATCTTTTCATGTTAGATTTTACTGAATATAAAGAGTACCTCTCTGATAGATCATTTCATATCTTGACTCTCGCCCTGGAGGAGACAAAAAGGAGGAAACAATCGTATTTAGGCACTGAGCATATTTTCTTAGCCTATATTCAGGTTGAGGAGGCCTTTTTTAATGGTTTCATGACTGAATTACGACTTGATCCGAAAGATGTTATCCATTATCTGAATGAGCATCTTGCTGTTTCTAAACAGTGTATGGGTGCAAGATTAAGAGTACCCCCCGCTACAAAGACAGCTTTCAAACTTGCATGGGAAGAAGCACAGCGCTTTGGGAGGGATACAATAGAGCCCCTGGATATTTTTAAGGCTATTTTCCGAGAGAACCAGAGTGTGCCTGTAAAAATATTTAAGAGTCTTGGGGTTGAGCCTGATGCTGTTTTGCGTTTAATTACGATGAAGGCGAGGAATTTTGCAAATAATAATAAAGAAATAGAGAAGAGATTTGAACTGCCCCCTCACATCAAATATTTTGGCGTAAATCTGAACAGGTTGGCCCGATTGGGTAAGCTTCCGGCAATCATTGGGAGAGAGAATGAATACAAACAGATGATAGAGATTTTATGTCATAGGGAAAGAGCAAACTCTGTTATGGTTATTGGGGAATCGGGAGTTGGCAAGACAGCGATTGTAGAAGGGCTTGCAATGAAACTGGAACTGGAGCCTGAAACCGTACCCATACGTTTGAGAAACT
>JAUXFK010000004.1 GCA_030623035.1 Deltaproteobacteria bacterium
AAAGAAAATGTGCATGATTCGGAATGAATACCCAAGCATAGCAAGAGGTTTTGGTCTCGGGCAGCAAGATTGAGAGGCGATCCAAAAAATCCTCACGATCTTTATCATTCCTGAATATTTTTCGACGCTCTATCCCCCGGATCATAATGTGATGCAATACACCAGGAGCGTCCAGTCGTGATGATCTTGGCATACATTTTCATCTATCACTTTCCTGATTCCCTGTCAACTTAGAATTTGAAGGGCGTCCCCTATATGGGGTATATTCCTGTTTTTACTAAGAGTCTTCAGTCTTCAGCCTATCCACCTGTGTAGTTACAAAACTAAAACATCTTTTTCTGATCATGTCAACACAAAAGCTAGGAAGATACTGTGGATGAAGTACTGGATGTGATGCGGCTGCATCACTATTCAATTCATACTGAAAGGACATATTGCGAATGGATAAAAAAATACATTGTTTTCCACGGCATGAATTCACGCGATGATTTAAAGGACGGTGAAAAAAAGAATTTCAAATTGTCTGAGGGAGCTTGCAAAGTGAGTTATTTGCAGTTTAGCGTAGTATCTATCCAGAAATGGCCCTTTTGCCCAATCTCTGCATCAGTCTCAGATTTTAATCTGACAAAGCGAAAAGGGATTTGGGCAACAACATGTTTTGAAGCAGCCTGCATTCTTGTCGGATCTTTTACAAGAGAGACTTTAAAAGACTATAGAAACTCACACCCGATCCATGAGACGGTGTCATAGAGCGCATCATCGATGAATAGGTTTAATTCGCATGCATCACTATCCATCTTTCCTTTAAGGGTCAACCTCGCCTTCACATCATGCATGGTGAACGGACCGAACTTGTATTTCTTTATCGTCATATTCATGATCCCATTTTCTGTGTCTTCGATTTCTGTAGTGATTTCTGTCCCCATTACAGAGGCCGACCCATGCATACACTCATCGATACAGTTGCTATAGGGCTCCTTAAACTCTACTGCTATTGCCTCCCCAGGCTTCAAGCGATAAGGTTACGACCCTGACAAATGCTCCATAAGGATTGAGATGTCTCTCACTCCTTCGAGATTCATCAGGAGTTCTATCGCACTATCGGTACTCTCTTGTCCTAGCACAGAAATGGCGTTGCTTTTGAACTTGTCTGCCAGCTCCTGGTCGGTCATTCTCGCCTTATCAGGCCACGGATTTCCCTTCTTCCAATCCCTTTCCTCTTCGAAGGTTTTTCCCCTGGCGGTCACCTGTACCTTGGAAAGGGGGACCCTCGGGTCATCCAGGATGGTTTTTCCATAATCAGGATGGGCGTAGACCTCGATCTTCTTGAGGAAGCCCTGGATATCAGGGTTGTTGATGTTTTCATCCTTCTGCCAATCCGCACCACTTTTTATTCTGAACGCTGCTGCTGCAAACGGATAGCTGGCAAGGAACTGGGCATCCACGTGGCTGTGGATCTCTGATACATTCCACGCAGGCAGGGTTACGAGCGGATCTATGAAAACCTTGACCTCCTCGATCTCCTCTGGGTTGAGGCTGTTCTTCTCGATGATGTCGATAAAGCAATCGAGCCCTCCGTGCATGGCTCTACAACATGGATAGGGTTTGTAGATAATCCTGGTAGGGAACCTCCACTTCTCTCCGATCTTCTTGAGGATAAGTTCAGGTCTCCATCTCTGTGATCCACAGAACTCGAAGAACCCGTGTTCGCCATCCAATACTGTCTTATCACCAGCATATCCCTCTTTTGCAAGGAGAACGGCGAGAATTTCGGCCTGTGAGATAAAGCCCGCAGATCCGTACTTTGTCATGGCATTGGGAGTAGTGTGGCTCCACTTGCCCATGGTGGGAACAGGAGAGATGTGTCCTGCGATACCCATGGCATTGCCAAGACTTTCGCCATCGAGTCCGAGGACCTTTGCCAACCCAGCAACCCCTGCAAATATGCAAAAGCCCATCCCTGACACAGCCGGCATTTCCATTCTTACGAAATCTGGGTCATCAGCAACAAACCATCGCCACTCAGATAGGGCACCTCCTAAACGGATGGAGAGTTCATAAGCAATGGAGAGAGCCACTATCAAATCTTTGCCTGAAAGAGAAAGGGCCTCTGCCATGGCAAGGGGAGCGGGTGTAACCATTGGAGGGGCATGACCAGCGGGAAACATCAGACCGTCCATATCCAGTGCGTTCATCAATTCCCCGTTTGCAAAGGATGCGGACAGGGAAGATACCCTTTGATTCGATCCCAATATGGTCGATTCAGGAGAACCACCGATCGCCTTAGAAACGTTGATAGCATATTTCCCCTTATCAACGAGGGTACCTGCTATTGCACATCCAATAGAATCGAGAAGCATTCTCTTGGTGTTATGAACCACATCGAACGGCAAACTCTCAAATTCAACATCGAGTATGAAACGCGTTATGCCTTCCATAATTTCTTTCATTTCTATTCCTCCCTTATTCAGATGCGTCCCTGTATATCCTTGCAGGAAGTACCCAGATGGCAAGCCTATCTCATGGTTTTGCATCTATCTAATAGAAAACTTACAATTACGGTAACAGTTTAGCTTTTTGAAGTTTTAGTTGCTAAGGCGGTGGTCAAATTTTAACGCGTGCAACTGTTTGAACATCTAAGTGAGTTAAGAAAGAACAGGGGGGAAAGATGCGAGTTCTGCACGGGTTAAAATTTGATTGCCGTTGAAGCTTGGCCAGTGCTTTCTGTTTCATAAGGCTAAAATAATACCAATTACGCATTATAGGAAGAATTGTGCGAGTGCGTCAAGGGGAAATGGGGATTTTTATAATGAGGTGCGTAAATTTTCCCTTTTTATATCTTTAAATTTGTGATAGAGATAGAAAATCGATAAAAATAACACAACTATTGTAAATGGAGGAAGGAATGGAAATCCTTGGTATAGATGTTGGTTTTGGGTTTACAAAAGCCACGAATGGTAAAGACTTCATAATATTTAAGTCACTTTTTGGAGAGGCAAGAGAGATACAATTTCAGATGGATATCGGAGATTCTTCTTTATCTGATAATTTACATGTTACGATTGATGATCAATCGTATTTTGTAGGTGATTATGCTGAGAAGCAATCGAATGCCACGCAATTCACATTGCACCAGGAAAGCCTTTTGACCGACTTTACCAGGATTTTGGCTTTAACTGCTGCAGGAAGTATTACGGAAAAGTATTTACCTCTTAGAGTTGTAACCGGGCTTCCAATCGGTTATTTAAAACAATATCACCAGCAATTTGCAAAGATATTAACCGGTCAACACGATATAACATACCACAACCCTGATGGCACTAAGTTTTCAAGAAAGATAAATATCGATAAGGTTTTGATCGTACCTCAACCATTGGGTAGTGTTTTTAATCTTTTAATGGATGACTGTGGGAAGATCGTTAATAAGGAACTGAAAAAACAGAAGATAGGTGTGGTTGATATTGGCTTTCGGACAACAGATTTCAGTGTTTTTGATCAGTTGCGCTATATTGAGCGTGGCAGCGCTACAACTGACACTGGGATTTCGAAGAGTCTCGGAGTTGTTTCAAAAAAACTCAGTGAGGAATGTGACGTTAACGTAGAAGTCTACCGCTTGTACAAAGCAATGAGGACAGGTTTTATAAAAATTCGAGGAAAAGAGTACAATATTTCGAAGCTCATAGATCAGGTATTTGCCCATTCTGCCAGAACGATCGCAAACGACGTTGAGCGCCTTTGGTCGAATGACTGGGATATTGATACAATCATCTTGACAGGTGGAGGTAGCGTAGAATTGGCTGAGCATATCCAACCGTTGATTGTTGGAAATATTATACCTCTTGAAAACAGTATTGATATACGGATGAATAATGTTCAGGGGTATTTAAAGTACGGGAAATATAAATGGGACAAATCATCTCCAGAAAGCCCGCCTTCGCCTAAAGAACAGGAAGAAACATAAAGAGAGTCTTTGCAAGTTCAAAAACTACTTATTTCTATCCTCAATAGCGGTTACATTACATATTGGAACATACCCTTTTTGCGAACTAAAGCAGACTCTTTGACCCGTCTCAGGCTTGCAAAGTAATGCTTGAATTATAGTTATCCAAAATAAGGAAAAGACCTTTGGAGAGAGAAAAGACAAAGGAAAAGAGGGTATGCAGCGCCCTGGCTCCGTTTGGCACCACGATTTTTACTGAGATGACCACCCTTAGTAACAAAGAGGGTGCCATAAATCTTTCACAGGGGTTTCCTGATTTTGACGGTCCAATAGAGGTTCGCAAGGCAGCTTCCGAAGCGATAATGCGGGGACCTAACCAGTATTGCCCATCTATTGGCTTGGCTTTGTTGCGTAGCGCTGTGGCAGACAAGACGAAACGATTTTATGGAGTAAACGTAGACCCGGATACCCAGGTAACAGTAACAGCCGGGGCATCCGAAGGGCTTGCAGCCACTTTGCTCGGGCTTTTAGAACCCGGAGATGAGGTGATCCTTATTGAGCCCTGTTATGATTTGTATCCGGCGATGATTGCCAGGGCTGGGGCGCATGCTGTGTATGTTTCTCTCGTACGTCCCGGATTTGATTTGCCAAAGGAACAGCTTAAAATGGTGATTGGGAAAAAGACACGGGCCATTTTGATTAATAATCCGCAGAACCCATGTGGTAAGGTTTTTTCTAATGAAGAGCTGAATTGGCTGGGAAGGCTCTGCAGGAAGCACGATGTGCTCATGATCAGTGATGAGGTATATGAGCATTTGGTCTATGACGGTCGATCCCATGTGACATTACTCAATTTTCCGCAGTTTGCGGATCGTGTTATTGTGATATCCTCAACTGCCAAGACTTTTTCAATGACAGGTTGGAAGGTTGGCTATGTGATCGCATCCGAGGCACTAAGTGAGGCAGTGCGGATGAGCCACCAGTTTATCACTTTTTGCACTCCTGGCGCACTCCAGGAAGCAATGGCTCTCGCTATGAATATGGATGATAGCTACTACGATTCTCTGCTAAAAGGATACTCTGCAAAACGGGAAATATTTTGTAATGCACTGGCAGATATGGGGTTCGAAGTGCTGTGGCCAGAGGGGACATATTATGCATCGATCGATATCGGTACACTCGATTTTTTTGACGATCTGGCATTCTGTCGTTATCTTGTAAGTCATGTGGGTGTAGCGGCTATTCCTTCGTCATTTTTTTGGAACGAGCGCCGGGGTGGACGCGACCTGGTTAGATTCTGTTTTTGCAAGAAAGACGAGACACTAACAGAGGCGATTCGTCGTCTTAAGAAGTGGAAGAGATGAAGATAGCGGCTTTGCAATTGGATGTAATATGGGAAGACCGTAAGGAGAACTATCGACGGGTGTTTCGGTTTGCAAGGGAGGCGGCAGATGCAGGTGCTGATGTTTTTGTGCTTCCAGAGATGTTTGCCACGGGATTTTCGATGAATCTTCCGGTTACAGCCGAAAAGCATGATGGCGAGACAGCCGGCTTTATACGCTCCCTAGCAAGGGAATTTGATATGAATGTGATTGCCGGGTTGGTGCTTGAGGGCAAAGACCAAAGAGGTCGTAACACAGCTTTCGTTGTGGACAGAGGGGGAATCGATGTTGCCATATATACAAAATCGCATCTTATCGGTATTTTAAAAGAAGACATATACCATGAACCAGGAGATGGGCCTAAAATGTTTACCTTAGATGATATGGATTGTGCCTGTTTTATATGTTACGATTTGCGTTTTCCTGAACTGTTTAGACTTGTGGCGAATGTTTGCAGCCTTGTTTTTGTGATTGCTTCCTGGCCGAGTGTTCGCCAACATCATTGGGATATGCTCTTAAAGGCACGGGCAATAGAGAATCAGCTTTATGTGGTTGGTGTTAACCGCATTGGAGAAGGGGGAGGGATGACCTTTGCAGGCGGCAGTATGATTTGTAGCCCGCTGGGAGATGTGATTGCACATGGAGGTAACAAAGAAGGGTTGATTATAGGGGTTGTGAACCAGACAACAGTCAACGAGGTCCGATGCGAGATGCCTTTCCTCAAAGATCGTCGTTTTTAAAGCCCTTTTGTATTTGAATAAAAATATTTTTTATACTATAATTATCCTTGAAGACGCCATGAATGGTTCAAGCTCATCTGTAACATTCGCTATTTTATCTAAAAAACTGCATAATAAATCTGCCTGTTCCAAACTTTCATACAGATTGAGCATCCCTAGCATGAAGTGCATTAATTTTGGGTTTTGTGACATTTTTTTGTATAGTCTTTCCAAATCTTGCTCAATTATTTTTTCATCTACCATTTTAAACTCCATTTTTTTATTGAACAGATATGAACTCGCTATTCAGACAATGATATATAGCATTTTTCCCCTTTGCTACTCTCCATCTCTTTTTTGGAGAAACCCTAAGAACGAATATGCCGATGAACCCTTCAAAATCAAAAACCCTTTTATCTAATTTATATAAGCAAAATATGTGCCGAGATTATTTCGCTTTTAATAAAAATGGTTCATCCGTATTTAAAATGAGAAATTTCCTTTGTAAGAAGCCTGTTTGAGGTCGTGTGAAGGGAAATTTTTCAAAAGATTGGATGAAATTACGTCAAAAATTGACTTTTATCGTCTTTTTATGGACTTGGAGCATAACGATCAACTTTTTATTAAGGATAAAAAACGGTAAATTTAAAAAATTTCGGCGGTGATTTTTTTATTCAATCGCCTGTATGTATTTAACTCTGAAAACTGAGCAGGAGGTCGCTCAAGGTGTACAATAAATTTAGTGAGATATTTCAAGCCAGGCATGAGTATGCGCAATCATATCCAGGGGGAAGGGTAATGGGCTGTATGTGTACATTAGCTCCTGAAGAGTTGATTTACGCTGCAGGCTTTCTTCCTGTTCGGCTGATGGGTGGGCATCAGCCTCAAACTATTGCAGATCCATATATCCCGGCAATATTTTGCTCTTATTGTCGTGATTTGCTGGCCCAGGGGTTACAAGGCCGGTATCATTATCTGAAAGGGCTGGTTCATACGAATAGCTGTGAGAAACTGAGAAGTGCTTTTGAAAGCTGGCAGCGTCATGTAGCTGGAGTACAGACCTATTTCCTTTGGATGCCACAAGTATTGGACCATGGTGCAACAGAGATTTTCCTTTCAGAGGTTCGTTATTTTAAAGAGCAGCTAGAACGTGATTGGCAGGTAAATATCAACACCGAGGATCTAATGCGAGCGATTGAGGCCTATAATGAAAACAGGAGATTAATGAAACGAGTTTATGAATTGGCCAGAGAAGTTCCCTCCCGTATTTCAGGGGAGGAATTGATGAGTATGGTATTGGCCAGTCAAGTAATGGACAAGAAGGAACACAACCAATTGGTTCGAGAGTTTATAAAAGAGCTGGAGGGAAGGGAGCAAGGTGAACAAGGCGTTCGAGTGATGATAGTGGGGCAAACGAGTGGTGACCTTCAGTTAGTACAACTTCTCGATTCATTAGGAGGCAATGTGGTGGTAGATGAGACCTGCTTCGGCATACGATACTTCTTTGAAGAGATAGATGATTATAAAGAAGACCCTCTTGAAGCCATTGCCAATCGTTATATAAAACGTCTTCCATGTCCGATAAAGGATGGTGACATCCCGCGTAAACGAGTCCCTTTCATCCTTGATTTGGCTCGAAAATACCAGGTTCAGTTTGCGTTGCTTGTCTATCCCACCTTTTGCGACCCACATAGCTATGATAATCCGGCTATTCGTGAAGCCCTTCTTAAAGAAGGGATTAAAGTATTGGAGCTGGCAGAGGATTTCCCCCTACCCATAGGTCAGCTTCGTACTCGTATTGAAGCCACATTAGAGAGTTTAGAGTTTGCTTGAACTTAACAACCCTTGTCTATAAGACGAGGGGTTCTATGTTGGGTTGATTAAAATCAACTGTTTTTGTCATGCCGGACTCGATCCGGCATCCAGAAGTCCCAAGAATCTTATTCCCTGGATTCCGGCTCTATGGCCGGAATAACAAGTCGCCTGGCGACAACGTAAAACTTGCTTCGCCTAAACGCGAGGGGTTTCAACCATCCCCGAGAGGGACACTAATTAGAAAGGGGCTGTATTATGCAAACCGTGACAGACAAATACCCCACCAGACCGCTTGAATATTTTACCAAGATGAAGGAGCTTCGCAGAAGTATTGCTCGAGATACCTTTAGTGCAAAAGAGCGAGGTAAGCCTGTTATAATGGGAGGAGAGGGTGGAGTTCATGCCCTCTATGCCGCTTTTGATGCTGAAGTTATCCCTGCCATGCCTACCGGTCGAGATATGAGAGATATAAATTGGGTAATTAAGCTCAATCAGGCGGCTGAGGATAGAGGCTATGGTAAGGACTGTTGTGCTACTTTGCGCATTGCTCTCGGGGCCCATTTTTTGGGCACTTTTGGGCTGGACAAAACGAGAGGGAAACACCTCAGTCCCGATGTAATCGTCAATCTGATCATATGTCAGGGACAGATCAAATCCCACCAGCTCCATGCAGAGTATTTAGGGATTCCCAATATTAATATTGAGCTTCCTTTTTTTACTCACAGCCCGGAACTGGCAAAGAAAAATTTCATTAATCAGTGTCACCAGGCCGTGGAGAAGCTGGAGAGGGTCCTGGGAAGAAAATGCGACGATGAAAAGTTGGTTGAGGGTACAAAGAGGGAGTTGCGCATCAGGATAAGTATGGCAAAGATCGCTTTGCTGCAGAAAACGATACCAGCTCCCCTCAAGCTGAGGCACATGAGTTCGCTCATGGCCTTTCAGTTACGAGGTGTGACTCACCGTAAGGATGTAGCTGATTTTTATGACCTGGTTTTGGAAGAGGTAAAACAGCGGGTAAGTGATGGTATTGCGGCCTGTGAAAATGAAGAGTTCCGGCTCTTCCATGAAGGCAGTCTTCCCTGGTATACAAAACTCGGTGATGTATTGAGATATCCGGAGAGATATGGCGCCGTCTATATCGGCTCTTTGAATAATTTTGGTATTGGAGGCTGCTTCATTATTGACGAGCAGGGATGCTGGGATGTTGCTCCAGCCTCCTGGGAGATGGGTCAAGGGATAAAGAGCAGGGAGGATGCCTTTGAAGCTTTGGCTGAGGCTTGTTTAAATTATTCGCCATTTAGCCGTCTCTTCATGCGATCTGAACTAAGATTGAGCGCTGCCAAGGATTGGAAGGTAGATGGGGTGGTCCTTGCATTAGACCGCGGCTGTGTTGGACTCACCAGCGGTCTTTATGAAAGTGCACTTGTTATCAAAGAGGCAGGAATTAGGGCAACATGTTATGAGACGAGCAGTACCTACCCACCTGATTTTGATGAGAAAGGTTATCAAGGGCTGATGGATTCGTTTATAGAGACTTTGAGGACAAGGAAAGGGGCCTCTAATTCACATGCCCGGTAATGATATCAAGTGTAAAGGCAAAGTCACCAAAGAGGGTTTAAAACTCCCTTCCTGGGCTTTCCAGACGCACATCTCTTAAATAAAAATGAATATCGACTAAATTTTCAGTTGCAAGAATTGAATTTTATATGTTAAAATTATCTGTTTTTGCTGGAATTTCAAGTTAAAGATGCTTATCAATTTTTTTACTATATTCGATACTTTTTTTACCAACGAAATTGGATTTTGGAAAAACGGTTACGAATAATTCTTTTGTTGCCAATGGATAAGCAATAGAAAGTACGAAGTATAGGAGGACTGAAATGAAACGTGGAGGAGATATCCAGAAGGCAGAGGGTAAGCTGGGTGTACTTATCCCTGGAATAGGAGGTGCGGTAAGCACCACTTTTTTATCAGGAGTAGAGATGATACGCAGAGGGCTCGCTCTTCCCATTGGTTCGCTAACTCAAATGGGTACCATTCGGCTGGGCAAAAGATACGAGAAACGCGTTCCTAAAATAAAAGACTCTGTTTCTCTGGCTTCTTTAGATGACATGGTCTTCGGGGGGTGGGATGTTTTCCCTGAAGACGGTTACCAAGCAGCAATTCAAGCTGGAGTACTCAGGAATGAGAACCTTGATGTAGCCCGGCCATTTCTAGAAGGCATAAAGCCATGGCCTGCGGTTTTCAACCAGGCATATGTCAAGAATCTATCCGGATCTAACATAAAATCACAGACATCACACCTAGAACTGATTGATGCTATTAAGGCAGATATAGAAACATTTAAGCGTGAACAGAAGGTGTCGCGCTGCGTTATGATCTGGTGCGGTAGTACAGAGGCATATCTTAAACCTTCAGAGGTGCATTCCTCTTTGAGCAATTTCGAAACAGGGCTAAAGAACAACGACCCCAGCATTCCACCGAGCATGCTTTATGCATATGCAGCCTTGACGTGTGGAATCCCCTATATCAATGGTGCCCCCAACCTATCAGTGGATATTCCTGCCATGGAAGAGCTGGCTGAAAAGAACCAGGTTCCCATTATCGGCAAAGATTTCAAGACGGGACAAACTCTGATGAAAACCATCCTTGCACCAGGATTGAAGGCACGCATGCTGGGTCTCAATGGTTGGTATTCCACAAATATTCTCGGTAATAGGGATGGCATGGTACTGGATGATCAGGATTCCTTCAAAACCAAAGAGGAAAGCAAACTCGGTTCGTTAGAGAATATCCTTCAGCCTGATATATACTCGGATTTGTACGGAAACTTCTACCATAAGGTAGCGATCAACTATTATCCACCACGGGGTGACGAAAAGGAGGGTTGGGATTGTATTGATATCTTTGGCTGGATGGGTTATCCTATGCAGATCAAAGTAGACTTTCTTTGCCGAGACAGTATCTTGGCGGCACCGCTTGTGCTGGATCTGGTGCTCTTTATGGATATGGCACAGAGAGCAGAAATGACCGGCATACAGGAATGGCTTTCTTTCTATTTCAAAAGCCCCCAATGTATGGAGAAACTCTATCCTGAGCACGATCTATTTATCCAGTTGATGAAATTGAAAAACACCCTGCGTTACTTGATAGGAGAGGAACAAATTACACACCTGGGGTTGGATTACTATTATGAACCATAGAAAAGGGTTTGTAATTTAGTATTCAATCCTTTCTATCTCTTTTTTTATGGTCTCAATATTCATGATGATCTTTCCTGAGTAGCTACTTGTAGGATACTTACCCCTCACATCCTCAAGTAGCTTAAGAGACCTTCGAAGCAACTCTTTCTTTTCAAATGGATCTGCTTTCCTCTTTGCCATAAAAAACAATTCCGATGCTTCTTTTCTCTTCTTTTTGGCAAATTCATCTATGGCAATCTGTATCTTCTCATGACTCTTTTTGCTGTATTTTTTGCTTTGCCTTAATCTGTTCAACTCTTTTATGGCCTCTTCATATTTCTCATTTTCTATAAGTCGATTTGCTGCCAAGAACCTTTCGTCTTCTTTTTTTTCTTTGGCCTTATTTTCTTCAAGCCTTAAGGCATTGAGGGCATTCTTTACCTCATCTATTTCTTTACAATTATTGAATTGTTCTTCCAGCTCAACCAGGACGACATGGGCTTCTTCAAATTTTCCCTGATCTTTCAATGTATTTACTTTTTTTAACCCATTATCAAGATATACCCTATTTTTCAGTTCTCCCCGTTTGTATCTGTTGTTTTTCACTTCATCTTTTTTGATGTCTTCATTCAACTTGAATTTTGCTCCTGTGGCATCCTGTTGTTTCATGTCATCTATACGAATGTCATCAATAGACAATTTCTTGGTTGTGTCGCTCAGCTTATCATGGGTAGGAGGCGTTACCTTTTTTTCCGCCAATAGGAAGATGTCGATCCCTCTATCGACTTCAAAAGAGAGCTCTTTAAAATTTTCCAATGCTTTGTTAAGGTCTTTCTTTTTGAGGTACCAATCAACGAGGTCATAACGCATTTCTATGGCGTTCAGAGGCCCATTTTCGATTATCTCCTCCACTACTGTAATTGCTTCTTTTACTTTATTTGAACGGGAGAGGGCATTTGCATAACAAAACTTGATGGTTAAAGGGATAAGCGTATCGCCGTATGTATTTTTTACCATCTCGTATGACTCCATTAGTTTTCTGTAATCTTTTTTAGAACAAAAACTCTCCATCTCTTTTATATCCAAATTAAGCTGCTTTGAGAACTGATCTTCAGCGAACCATGCCTTGTACCTGTCTTTAAAGTATCCGCCTTCCAGCTTGGTCAACCCCTGGAAAAGTCTCTCTATCATCGGCCGGTAGATGGTCTTCCCCGTATCCTTAGACTGGCATGTTAACTGCTTTTTTTGGAGCTTGTCTATCTTTTTGTAGGTTTTAAGCAAGTATTCAGCATAATAGCGGGTTTGTCGTAAATCGTCGATTAACCTTATATCGCTCTTCTTTTCCTTTTTTAGTTGTTTCTCAAGGGCCTTATATTCTCTTATGCGACTGGAAAGGTTTCTCATCCTTTCTTTTAATACGAGGTCAGCTACTATCGGCTTTTCTTTTGAAAGCTGTGGAGTTGCTTTATCCTCCCAGAAGAAGAGATTGTTCATTGTTGTGCACCCAGGCGAAAAGATACCCATTATTGAGAAAAGAATGAATAGTCTTGTAATGGTTTTCATGTTTTACCTACCTGGTTTCCATCCATAAATGGCCTTTTTGCTCAATCTCTGTGTCAGGCTCAGATTTTAATCCTCGAAATATGTCAATATATTCCTGCGGTTAAAATCTTCGCTTTCCTTGACCTTGAACAAAAATTCTCATTTCTGGATGGAAACTACCTGATAATTATTATGGAGATGGCAGGAAGAATCTATGAGGCTCAAAATGATTGTCGTCCATCCTGCCATAGCTCTCAATCGTAATATTTTCTTCCGATTCCGAATCCTTCAAATCCGGACTGAGAGGCAATCCGGTAATCGGATCCACATAAACAGATAACATGCCTGGCACTTTTTGTAAAGAGACCTCATCTGCCCCTTGAAAGACCAATCCGGCAATATCGATGTGCCTTGAGAAATCATCTGTGTTCACTATTATATTGGCAACATCTATCCAGAGGGGAAGGGCACCAGATGAACCGTATATTTCTATGTGCGAGCTTTTTAAAGGTTTATTGCTGTCATAGCCTATATAAGATGCGATAATATAGCTGTTTTCTATACCTAATCCCTCTCCAGCGCGAGTAGGGCCGGGGATGAATCCGCAAAAACTGGAATTTCTAAACTCATTGGACGTGCCTGTTTTTCCAAAAACGGGGATCTTAAAAGGTATTCCATCGGTCAAACCGGCTTGTGTAATATCTTTCATATTTAAAACGATGCTCCCTTCCGCCCTTTTTCCTGTTCCATGCTTTATGGAGTGTCTTAAGATAGGGACAACCATGTTTGATATCGTTTTATCAAAAATACGGACAGCCTCCGGTTGGTATTCGTATATCACCTCTCCCTGGGGATCTACGATTCTCTTAATAATGGGGGTGTAATGAATGGACCCATCTTCAGTAATTGGGTAGACTGTGCCGGATAGTATCGTATGATAGGCCAGAGAGGCCTCTAATATACTGATCGAATTCGAGCCCAGTGGAAAGGACAGTACTTCATCCAATTGGGTTGTTATCCCCATTTGAGCTGCAAGCCTCACTATATACTTCAAACCGACCAATACACGAAAATCCCTTATTCTTGAGAGTACCTTAAAGTTATAGGGGTTTTGTTCTTTAAAATTTCCGTACTGCTTTTGTACGTTAATCGAAAGCTTTTCTAATGTCTCAAAGGACAGTATATTGTCGATGACTCCATTGGAAAATCTTTCATAGTTTACTGACTTTAGCCTTTCGATCTCAGAGTCTTTCCCCTCAAAGACAAGGTCAGTAATCAATTCTTCTTTCGCTTCTTCAAAGGCTGCCTCCATAATTAACCTGTCGTCTATGATTACACCATTTTTGTCTCTGATCCTTGTTTTGTACTGCTTGGGAGTTTCTCCCTCTTTCCTAAGAAGCCCTACTCTGTCAGCGATCTGCCTGAGTTGGGTCATGCTCAATTTATCACATAAGTGGTAAAGAAGCCACACTGTAGCAAGGTTTTCCGACTTTACGCCTGCCCATGCCATGGATACGAGGGGGGTGGCACCCGCATGATCTGGTCTTGGGGAATATAGCGTATTTTCAAATTCAAATTCAGTTACAATGTTTTCTAATGAGTCCAGATTATTCCAGCCTAACTGCAATGCAGCAGTAAATACAATCGGTTTAAAGATTGAGCCAAGCTGCCTCTTTGCATCCACTGTTCGATTAAAGAATTCGTTTTCGAATCCACCTACCATCGCTTTTATCTCTCCGTTTTGTAATACGACAACTCCCCCTTCTATTTCTGGCTTTTGCTCCAGCTCAACTACGAGAAGATTCGAGCGTGGATCGAGTCTCTTTACATGGATAAATATCATATCCCCGGAACGAAATTCCTTTAAAAACCGTGGAAGATATCTTTTATCGAACCTTGCCCATTCCCCAATCCTTGATTTCATCCATGCGCTACTCAACCTATGCATCCCCTGATAATCGATTCTTCCTTTTGCCCCAACGAATTCTACATCGATATAGGAGGAAATCCCCTTCGTTACGACCTTTGAAATACTTCCAAAGCAAAAATATCCCATTTTGGGCATATTCAGTTTTCCTCCGGTAAGGTTTTTGTATCTCTGTTGAACTGCTTTCCTATTATATCCATTGAGTTTGGTTTCCAGGTAGGACAGGTTCTTTCTAAGTGACAATAATGCCCCTTCTTGAATCTCTTTGTCAATGGTGGTGTACACCTTGATTCCAGACGTGGCAATATTGTCGATTCCCTCATCTACTAAGAGACTATGGAATGGCTCGGATTGTAGTTGTTCTCGAATGTAGTCCAGTATCACATTGAGTCGATAGCCGATTCGACCTTTTTGAAAGGCAACAGGAAGACCCTTATTGGCTTCGTACTTTTCAAGCGATATCATCCCCAGTTTATACATGTTTCCATATACATAATCCCTGCGGTATCTCGCCAATAATGTTGTCTCTTCCTTTGCCTGGGGGGTCTTTTTGGTAAATGGATTATACCAGTTTGGTCCTTTTACCGCCCCAGCGATAAAAGCGCACTCTTGTAAGTTCAGTTGATCTGCAGGTTTATTAAAGAAATACCCCGCAGCAACGCCGATCCCCCTTCCATTGCTGTTTACAAAAAACTGGTTGGAATAAAACTCCAGTATCTCTTCCTTTGTAAAATATGACTCTAACATAATGGCATGAATCAATTCGCCTATCTTGCTCTTTAAAGATCTCTTCTCTCTCTTGAATATATTCTTGGCTGTCTGCTGGGTAATCGTGCTTCCTCCCTGGACGACCCTGAATTGCTTTATGTTTACAAAGAATGCCCTTAATATAGCCTTTAGATCGAAGCCATGATGTCTATAAAAGTTATGGTCTTCTGAAGCAATAAGGGCATTGATGAAGTCTTTGGGAATTTTTTCAAATTCAAGATACCTCCGATGTTCCTCTTGGAAAAAGACCCCTATTATATTCTTTTCATCTTCAAAGTAAACAGGAGATTCGGCAAATATTACCTTCTTGATATTCTCTTTTTTCATCATCTCTAAAGAGGGAATCCATACAACTTTGTAGCATAAGAAAAATACACATGAGAGTAGAAAGAGTATTATAATGCAGCCTAAAGCGAATATTTTAAGCCCTTTCATATTGTTATGTCCCTCTTTTATATTACTTCCCTCTGTAAAAAAGAAAATAAACTCAAATCACTGAAGAAAATCTTATAATACAATAAAGTAAGGTGACGTACAAGCTCGAAATGAAAGTGATTTTATAACCTCTTGGAAGGGCTGCAAATAATAAGAATAAAGCGTTTGACAGCCTTGGCTTAGGTATGTTAAGGATAGATAAATTAGTATATATACCTTACTGTAGTAAATTAAAGGAGGAAACGATAGAGAGTCTATGGGAACGAAAAAGGCACTGACCGGTATCATAAAAGACGCGTTGTCGAGTTGTATTCAAAAGGGAGTTTTAAGCGTAAACGAGATTCCTGCTGTAGAATTGGATACCCCCAGGTTCCAGCAACATGGAGATTTTTCTTGTAATATTGCAATGATTTTAGCCTCAAAGGAGAAGAAGCCTCCCCAATTTATTGCGAAGAGTATCGCTGAAAATATCGAGGACAATTATCGCATTCTAGCAAAAGTGGAGGTGGCCGGACCTGGTTTTTTAAATTTTTTTATTACAGATGACTATTGGCGCAATTCTTTGAAAGATATTGAAGAATTAAATGGTTCATACGGAAAGGGCAATATAGGAGCGGGGAAGGAGGTTCAAGTAGAATTTGTCAGTGCAAACCCCACGGGCCCTCTTCATATCGGACACGGAAGAGGAGCAGCTGTGGGGGATACACTTGCAAATATACTGAAGGCCGCAGGGTACAATGTGGTTAAAGAATATTATATTAATGATGTGGGTAATCAGATGGAGACTCTTGGCAGGTCCGTATCTCTGCGTTATATTGAGCTTTTTGGCAGAGAAATTGATTTTCCAAAAGAGTGTTACCAGGGTGAATATATAAAGGATATCGCAAGGGATATCAAAGCGAAATATAAGGATAGGTATTTGGATGGATCAGATGGCGAAGCCACCTCCTTTTTTTCTGTTTATGCAGCAGATTATATCCTGGAAGGGATAAGAGAGGATCTGCGAGATTTCAATGTGGAATTTGATGAATGGTTTAGCGAGAAGACACTCATTGAGAAAGACAAAATATCAGAGATTACAAGTGAGCTTGAAGATAAAGGATATATCTATCAAAAAGACGGTGCTTTTTGGTTTAAGACCACTAAATTTGGGGATGAGAAGGATAGAGTAGTCATAAGGGCGAATGGTCAACCCACCTATTTTGCTTCTGATATCGCCTATCATAAAGATAAATTGGAACGCAAATTCGATATGATCATAAACATCTGGGGCGCAGACCACCATGGTTATATCCTAAGGATGGAGTCCGTCATTCAGGCATTTGGCAAGAAAAAAGAGGTATTAGAGGTACTTTTGGTACAGTTGGTAAACCTGATGAGGGATGGTAAATCCATTGCCATGTCTACCCGGTCCGGAGAATTTGTTGCCTTAAAAGAGGTGATTCAAGAAGTGGGTAAGGATGCTGCCAGATATTTTTTCTTGATGCGTAGTTCGGACAGTCCATTGGATTTTGACCTGGAGTTGGCAAAAAAACAAAGCAATGAAAATCCTGTTTATTATGTACAGTATGCGCATGCCAGGATTTGTAGCATTTTAAGGCTTGCGAAACAAAGAGAGTTGCATATCCCGAGGTTTGAGGAAGTGAAGATAGATTTGCTGAACCTCCCAGAGGAGATGATATTGATAAAACAGCTTTTGAAATATCCTGATCTTATTGAAAGAAGTGCCCTCTCTTTAGAACCCCATAGGATCACTGGTTATTTGAATGAATTAGCCGGCGATTTTCATAGCTATTATAATAAGAATAGAGTGATTTCCAATGATTCCAATCTAACAATGTCGCGGTTATTTCTAGTGAAGATGATAAGGGTCGTCTTAAAAAATGCATTGAGACTTATCGGGGTGGATGCCCCTGAACGAATGTGATCGATATAAAGAGTGTAAGCCGATGGGTTCAAGAAAGAGGTACCATTTTTTTTTCAGTAAAAAGCTGCTGATTTTTATGTTGGCAGGCATTACCCTTGCCTTTGTCCTTGTGTTTATCCTGGGTTTTCTATGTGGTGAGGGAGTTAATAAAGACCGAATGCTGAGGGTTGAGGTTGAGAATTCTGTGATTGAAGAAAGACAAACGAAAGACGAGATATCCACTAAAACGAAAAGAGATTCACACAAAGACCAAAAAGATATGGAATTGACATTCTATCAAACCCTTCTTAAGAAAGAAGGTGTTTCTCACGACCAAACAGGTGCTGTAAAAATTCCTTCTCAGGTTAAGAAAAATAAAAAGCAGGTGAAACAGAGAAAAAAAGCGAAGAGAGTCTTTAACCAAAAAGCTGAGAATGCAGAATCTTTAAGCGGATATACTGTACAGGTTGGGTCTTTTCAGAGTAAAGAGCAGGCGAAAAAACTGGCCGATAACCTGGATAGAAAGGGCTACCCAGCGTACATTGTCTCAACGGACATTCCAATGCAAGGGATATGGCATAGAGTGAGGGTCGGACATTTTGAGACAATGAATAATGCAAAAAGATTCAAGTTAACTTTAGAGATGAAAGAAAATCTCCCAACCTATATTACCTTTATCTCAAAGTAATAGGTAACTACTCAGGTTCAAAGTTCCAGGGTTCACGCCTGCCCTGGCGCTGTTTACCATGCATTCCCATCATTACTATGCTGACAATATCCCAGATGCTCTACAATGAGACAGGAAAGCCAGGTCTGGGCTAGGGGTTCAAGGTTCAACTGATGAAAGAGGGGTCTGATTCCGAGACAAATGCGGAGTTCATCCCTGTCTGGATCCGCGACAGGCAGGTAGTTCTTGTGATACGCAACGCTGTCTTGCACGGAAGTCCAGAGTGAACTCTTTGTTGCACTGGATGCTCCCAACCGTGAACTGTGAACCTTGAACCTGACAACCTGAGTCGTTACAGTAATGGATGGCTTTTTTACTCTTTTTTAGAGGCTTCTGCATCAATCCTGTCTGCAATCCTGTCTGCAAGAGTTATAAACGGTTTAAATAAATCAATCGGAACAGGGAATATGGTAGTAGAGTTGCTTTCAGAAGAAACCTCATTCAATGTCTGTAGATATCTCAACTGTAATGCCACAGGATGCTTACCGATTATCTTTGCTGCCTCAGCCAGTTTGTCTGCTGCTTGAAATTCTCCCTCAGCATTGATGATTTTTGCCCGTCTCTCCCTCTCTGCCTCTGCCTGTTTTGCCATAGCGCGCTGCATTATCTCTGGCAGATCGATATGCTTAACTTCAACGGTTGAGACTTTTATCCCCCAGGGGTCTGTCTGCTTATCCAGGATATCTTGCAACTGAGTATTGATCTGCTCTCTCTCGGATAGAAGCTCATCTAACTCTGCCTGACCGCACACACTTCGCAGTGTAGTCTGTGCCAGTTGCGAAGTCGCGTATAGGAAATTCTCTACCTCGATAACCGCCTTATTGGGTTCCATTACTCTAAAATATACAACGGCATTGACCTTAACTGAGACATTGTCTTTGGTGATAACATCCTGGGACGGAACGTCCATAGTAACCAGCCTTAGACTAACCTTCTGCATCTTATCGATAATCGGGATCAGGATAATCAGACCAGGACCTTTGGTAGCGATTATCCTTCCCAGACGAAATATAACCCCCCGTTCATACTCATTTAAAACCCTGACAGCACTGGCCAGGATAACCAATAAAAATATAACGAGTACAACCCATCCAACCGCCATATCAACCTCCTTTTTTTAATGCGTTAAATGTGAAATCTGGTAACTGTTTCGCCAAATCATAAAATCTCGTTAGTTCCTTTAAATGGCTAAACAATTACGAAACGTGTTAAGAGTAATAGAAAAGCCGATTATTCCAGTTTTTCAACATTCAGCATTAGCTTTTCTATCCCAACCACACTAACTCTTTCTCCTTCTGGAATTATGTTATTACTATAGGCATCCCAATACTCACCATGTATAAAAACCTTTCCACTATTCGATATCTCTGTTTTGGCCATCCCTGTCTCTCCAACCAACCCTTCCATGCCGGTCAATGGTTTGGAAAGGTAAGCCTTGAAAACCAGAGCTGCTGAAAGGATGAATAGAGCTGAAGTGGCCAAAACAACAGGGATAAGCACGGACCATGACACTCGTAAATACGGTAAAGGTGATTCAAACAACATTAAAGAGCCTAAAAACATAGAGATAATTCCTCCTATAGTTAGAATCCCAAAACTTGTTACTTTAACCTCTGCAATAAACAGGATTATTGCAAGGAGTATTAAAAGAATTCCAGCATAATTTATCGGCAGGGTCTGAAAAGCAAAGAAGGAAAGGATTAGACAGATACCTCCGATTACACCAGGGAAGATTACCCCGGGATTTGCCATCTCGAAATACAGCCCCAGAAGTCCCAACATCATTAAAATATAGGCGATATTGGGGTTGCTTAACGCATTGAGTATATTGTAACGGGTTCCCATATCAATGAAAACAGGTTGTAATCCTTTTGTATGTAATGTAAGAGTGCCTTTTGAAGTCTTAACCTCTCTTTGATCGATCTGCTCTAAAAGGGTCTTTATGTCTGGGGCGATGAGGTCGATTACCTTTAACTTTAATGCCTCCTTTTCTGTGATGGACACACTTTTTCTTACTGCTTCTTCCGCCCATTTGGCATTTTTGTTCCGCTTTATTGCGATACTCTTGATGTATGCGACTGCGTCGTTTACGATCTTCTTTTCCATCTCTTCATCGATCTTCTTCCCACCTAGAGCAACAGGGTGAGCTGCTCCAATGTTTGTGCCCGGGGCCATGACAGAGATATTGCTTGCCAGTGTAATCATTACCCCGGCAGAAGCCGCTCTTGCACCACTGGGGGCAACATAAACAATGATTGGGATATCCGAATTTAAGATCGCCTTAACAATGTCACGCATCGACAGGTCAAGACCGCCCGGGGTATCGAGTTGTATGATTAAGCACTCTGCCTTTTCCTTTAATGACCTGTCTATGCTTTCGGTTATGAATTTTGAAATCACCGGGTTAATTATGCTATTTACCCTGGCTACATTTACATGCGGTCTTTCGGTGGGGATAGCATCCGTAAGAGATATCGTGCCAGGGATAACCGTAAGCATAAAAAATGCGATTACAAGATGGTCTTTAAAAGTCATGGGTATACATATTATTCAGTTGGAGGTTAATAATAAGTACTCCTTTTGGATCATCTGCATATCTTCCCAGACATGTCGTCTGAAATTTGGGTTTCTCAACAAGAAAGCAGGGTGGTAGGTGGGGATGAGTTTGATCCCGTCATAATGATGCAATCTCCCTCGGAGTTCAGAGATTTTTTCGTCTGTTCCAAGAAGGGTTTGTGTTGCGCATGTGCCCAGGGTGCAAATAACCTCGGGTTTTATGACCTGTATCTGTTCGATTAAAAATGGTTTGCATGCTGCGATTTCGTCCGGTTCGGGGTTTCGATTTCCCGGGGGGCGGCATTTAATGATATTGGATATATAAACGTCTTCTCGAGCTAGATTTATTGCGTTGATAATCCTTGTAAGTAACTGGCCGGCCTTGCCAACAAAGGGTTCCCCTTTTATGTCTTCATCTCGACCAGGGGCCTCTCCCACAAAGAACAGTTTCGCATTCTCTTTACCTTCTCCCACGACTATATTTCTTCTTTCAAGATGGAGTTTGCATCGTTTACAACCTGTTAATTGGTTTCTGATGGCTTTTAAAGTCGTTAACCTTTCTTCGCAAGCCCTGGTATCTGAGCCATCCATTTCTATTGTTTGATATAAAGTCGCTTTATCTATTACTCCAGAGGAAAAATGAAACCCTTCCATGCCTATGTTCTTTTGGTAATTTAGAAATTCTTTCAGGTCTACTAATATTTCTCTAAAGTCTTGTAATAGGCTTTCTTTAGTCTTCATCAAAAGTCAATCCCTTACGAGGAAAGAGGCCTTCAAAAAGGCTCTTAACGGTAATATCCTAAAGTGTAGCTGTAGTATTAAACCGATTTTTTTGGTCTTTGATCATTTTTACCCTATCAAATATCTTCTGTGCTACTTCGATTTTACTCATCAAGGGCAGTTCCTCTACATTGCCCTGGCTGTCCAGAATCTTTACTATGTTCGTATCACACTCAAAGCCTGCACCTTCCATACATACATCATTGGCTATAATTAAGTCCAGGTTCTTTTTTATTAATTTATCTCTTGCATTTGATATTAGCTCTTGTGTCTCGGCAGCAAACCCTACAAGTATCTTTTCTCCTTTATTCTTGCCGATCTCTGATAGTATATCCGGCGTTTCTTCCATTCCCATCGTAATCTCAGCCTTATCCCTTTTTTGCTTCTCTGAATGGCTATCCTTAAACTTATAATCACTTACCGCTGCTGCTTTTATGACGATGGTTGATTCCTCGATATTATTGAAAACAGCCTCTTTCATCTCTAACGCAGTCTTTACAGAAAAGAACTTTATATTTGATGGCACTGGCAAAGAGGAAGGGCCGCTAATCAAAGTGACCTTTGCACCTCTTCTTTTAGCTACCCTGGCAACAGCATATCCCATCTTTCCTGTAGAACGGTTGGTAATGAATCTTATTGGGTCAAAAAATTCTATGCTTGGCCCCGCGGTCACTAAGATATTCTCTCCTACAAGGTCTTTTTTTGTGAGAACGAATATAATCTCTTCAATAATATCACCAATATCGGCCAATCTGCCAGGCCCTTTTGTCCCACAAGCAAGGTCTCCAAAACCGGGTCCTACAAAACGGTAACCCATAGACTTCAGATTCTTGATATTCTTTTGTAATATCTGATTTTCATACATATTTGCATTCATCGCCGGAGCAACTAAAACAGGGGCCTTTGTTGCCATTATGGTTGTTGAGAGGGAATCATCTGCTATACCATTTGATATCTTTCCAATAATATTTGCAGTTGCCGGGGCAATGACAAAAATATCCGCCCAATTTGCTAAGGCAATATGTTCAATCTTCGCATCTTCAAATAGGGAAAACATCCCTGTGTTTACCTTGTTACCCGAAAGTGTCTGAAAGGTCAAAGGGGTTATAAACTCTTGCGCGCTTCTAGTCATTATTACCTTGACTTCGGCATTCATATTGATGAGGTTTCTTACCAGTTCTGCCGATTTATATGCAGCGATTCCACCTGAAACACCAAGGACAATTTTTCTGTCTTTTAACATGTGAATCTCCTTAAAGTTCCCTAAAACTATACCCGATTGCTTGACTATGCCAGATTAAGAATACCTAAGATGGAAAGCCCTTTTTCCGGTTCTCAACACCCGTCAACAGCTGGTTCTTACTTGAAGAATAACATGTACTTATTGGCTTGTCAAAGAAAATGAACATTTATTTGCTATATAAACAGGCTGTCGCAAAAAATCGTTTTCGTGTAACTGTTTAGCCAAACAATGATTTGGATGGTCTTTGACGAACATTTCTGGATGGACACTCGTCAGCTCCTTAAGATGGCTAAACAATTACGTTTTCGTTTTATCAAAAGGTATTTAACCTTCGCCGTACAGTTCAAGTTTTCTCCTAAGGGTGTTTAATCCTATGTTAAGAAGCTTTGCTGTTTGTGATTTGTTTCTTGCCGTCTTCTCGTAAACCTTCAGAATATGGGTCTTTTCAACTTCGGCAAGGGTAATAACGGAACCTGAACCTATCTGCGGCTCACTACGTGATGAGGTACTTCGACTTTTTAATTGACGGGGAAGGTATTTGAGGGAAATTGGCCTGCCCTGGGAAAGGTTAACAGCGGACTGGAGAATTGATCTGAGTTCCCTTATATTCCCTGGATAGTCATAGTTCAAAAGCACAGACATAACCTCTTCTTCAATAATTGTCTTTCCTGTATCACCACAGTATTCTTCTAATATTTTGCTTATCAATACGGGAATATCATCTTGCCTCTCTTTGAGAGGGGGGAGGTGAAGCCATGCACCTCTCAAACGATAATACATATCTTTACGGAAGAGCCCTTTGTTCACCAATTGATCCAGATCTGCATTCGTAGCTGCAATAAAACGAACATCAACCTTTCGGAGTTTGTTTGTTCCCAGTTTGATATATTCTCCATCCTGTAACACACGAAGCAATTTACCCTGAAGCTCGAGGGGTAGATTTCCTATCTCATCTAAAAACAGCGTCCCCCGATTCGTTTCTTCCAGATAACCCGAACGATCCTTCTCTGCCCCTGTAAACGCCCCTCTGGTGTGGCCAAAAAACTCGGCATCGAAAAGATTACCGGCAATCGACACCATGTTTATCGGCATAAACGGAGACTCTGCCCTTGGACTGGCTAGATGAATGGCACGAGCCAGAAGTTCTTTGCCTGTACCGCTTTCTCCTGTAATCAATATGGGCATATCACTTGCGGCATGTAGCTCTGCCTCCTTCAATATTCTAAGTACGTCGGCAGATACTGTCACAATCGGTGCAAATGCATCCTGGTTTAACAAATCCGGAACAGGCCCTTTTTTTTCAATGTCCAGTATATCAAAGAGACGCTTCCTCTCCAGGGCACGTCCCACCGCCAAAACCAGGTCATCTCTTAAGACAGGCTTTACCAGATAATCATAAGCCCCTCTCTTAACACATTTTACCGCGATACTGGCCTCATTTACTCCTGTTACCATCAGGCATTCAGTACTCGGACTGGTTTTCTTTATAAATTCCAGCAGTTCAATACCATCCATTGAGGGCATATTTATATCTATCAAGGCAATATCAAAAGTACCCCCCCTTTCAAAAATAGCAACCACATTCAAGGGGTCATTCTCCAATTGTACATTCCTGAAACCGGATATGATCAGCCCCCTCTTGACGCTATCAAGGAAGTCCTGCTCATCGTCAATCACAAGTATACTGTTATTCATCTCATTTTCCCTTTATTACAATATCAATCAGCCCGTTCTAATCAGCTGCTCGGCAGGTTATACACGGTTTGTTGCCGGAACAGCAACCCCTATAACCTATTTATCTGCCTTCTATCTTTATCGGGCAATACCACCTTGAAGGTACTCCCAATACCCAGCTCACTTTCCACCTCAATACGCCCCCCTAACAGCTCAACGAAGTTGTGGCACAGATACAGTCCCATACCGGTTCCTTCCCTTAATGGTTTTGTTGTAAAGAAAGGGTCAAATACCTTCTGCCTGGTTTCTTTATCCATGCCGGCTCCATTATCACTCACCTCGATAATCAAATGACCTTGCCATACAGTGCCGAGTGACACTTTCACCTTTATCCAGGAATCTGCTTTATTCGCAGCCTGGGCAGCATTGATTAAAAGGTTAATCAGTACTTGCTCCAGGATTTCTGGATCCGTATACGCCAGGGGCATATCATCTGCAATATTTATTTCCAGGGACTTAACCATCCTCCTGATCTTGTTCCGGGAAAGTGCGATTCCCTTGTCAATCACCTGTTCAATATCAACCCAATCGAGTCTCACTTTGTCCTTTCTCCTCGAAAACTCCCGCAGTTCTGAAACCGTATTGTTTATCCTTTTAGCACCATGCTCTATATTATCGAGAAGTTTAAAGATGTCTTTACGAAACTCAGGGTAACTCATGCCAAACAATTCGAAGTCCTGATGGGCTTTGGCATATTCATCAATGATGGGTATCAACTCTTGCAAGTAACTCCTCATAATAGGGATATTGAATGAGATGAAGTTGTTTGGATTGATGACCTCATGAGCAATCCCCGATATTAAAAAACCAAGAGATGCCAGTTTCTCACTTTGCAAAAGCTGCATTTGCATCCGTTTTGCTTTCGTAATATCACTGATTCGAACAATAGCAGAACTTACCTTCTCATCATTGTCCAATACAGGATATACGAAAACCTGTTCCCTCCTGTTCGGGTCCATGAAACCCTTTCGTTCGAAAGATACATGCTGGGAGTTTAAAATCGCTGAAGGGACGTTACACCCTTCACATGGACTTGAACTTCCCATTAGTTCCTCATAACATAGCTTCTCTGCACCATCCTTACTTTCAACCTGATAGTACTCAGAAGCAGCCTTATTGAACATCTTCAATACTAATTTCTCATCCAATAGAAGCAGTGGTTCAGAAATTCCGTCAAAGACTGACTGGAGCATTGTCTTACTTCTTTGCAGTGCCTCCTCTGCTTGCTTGCGATCTTCTATTTCCTGAATCAGACGCTCATTGACATCCATCAGCTCAGAAGTACGTTCTTCTACTCGTCGTTCGAGCCCATCATGAGCTTTTTGAAGCTCCTCTTCTGCCTGCTTGCGCTCATTTATTTCAAGCTTGAGTTGTTCGTTCTTATTCAAGACATCACTTGCCATCCTATTAAACGTTCTGGCAAGCTCACCCAATTCATCTCTGCTTTCAATAGTAACCCTGGCTTTGTAATCTCCTTGCGCAATCTTTTCAGAACCCTGTTTAAATAATGAAACTTTATCCTTAATGTCCTTTCCAATAATAAACAATATAGCCATCGCGATTAACAGAAATAAACCAAAGGTTGAAAAGGTGACTTTCAGTAACATACCTTTTATTTGACGCGTACTATCTCCCAAGGTACTTGAAAAATCGCTCTCTAAAACCATTAGTTTGGTATTCAATGCCTCTATTTTAATAAGCATATCCTGTATCTTATCTCTATAAATCTGACCAGTGGAAATTATCTCATGCAACTCGTCTCCCAACCTTTTTAACTCGACTGTATGCGCATCAGCCTCAGACCATATCGTTATTACCTTATTAATATTACCAATATTAAAGTAACGAGACAACCGGAAAGCATATATTATCGCCTTCACATCTGCTGGATGGATATACACTTCGATAAGCGCCTGGCGAGCTATCTCCTCATTAAAAGAGGTTTTTTCGAGCTCTATACGGGCGTCTCGACCTGCTAAAGGAACCTTTATTGACCTTAAAAAACTTCCATAGTCATCTTCATTACAGGAATATGCGTATTTGAATAAATGGAAGACTGCGTCCTTCTGGTATTTGGAATAGGATCCTTCCCCTCCCACATAAGCCCTAAAGCATGAAACAGCCTCCAGACCAAAAAAACTCACTGCTAAAAGTATTGAAAGAGAAACAATAGCCATAATATTCAGTACAAACAATTTCTTGCTGACTGTCATATTATTAACAAAGCCGATATTTAGACGAATCTTTCTTTTTTGCTCTTTTGTGTCTATCATAAGACTCCTTTAACTACCCATTAAATCCATCTCTATCCGGATTGTTTCCCAGAATTACACTATTTCATTGATTTTTATCATGTTTCATTATATTTTACAATATTTTTCATCTTCTCCTTGACCTTATAGCTTAGACCATTTGGAGACATTGCGGCTTTGCTGCGTAAAGCCCATCCCTAACTTGCTTTTCCAATACTCCTCGAATAAAGTGACAAAAAAGGAGCTACATTCCTGGAGTTTACTGAAAAGTTTATTAAAGGAAGAGATAAGTAGTTGAGTTTACAGGAGAAGGAGAAATAAAGAAGTGGAAGTGGTGATTTTTCTAGGGTAAGATATTTTGGTCAGGAAAGTTTTCGGTAAACTCCGGTTATTCTTTGATTGACACATAGTTCTTCTTCGGTTATATTTGCTTAATTTACGCTCTAAGATATTAATACTCGTTGGGATTACGACAAGACAGCTTTAATCTCTTTTCCGACTTTATAGTCAATAACCATTCCCATCACCGGCTTGTGAATCGTATCCTGCCAGCATATCTTTAAGGCATAGGGTTACTCAAAGCCTTATTTAACCCTTACGAAAGAAACATATATGGCAAGGGACTGTTAAAAAACCAATCGATTCGATGATAAAACAAGTTAAAGGATAGAAAACGGGGGCAATGAATGAAATTCATAAGAGCAGCCATAACAAGTGTGGGCAAATTCCTTCCTCAACGTATCTTAACCAACAAAGACTTAGAGGATATTATAGAGACGTCCGATGAATGGATCGTTCAAAGGACGGGTATACGTTCGAGGCACTTCTTAGATCCCGGTATGGGTAACTCCTATATGGCCAGCAGGGCTGCCATGGATTGTCTGAACAGGGCAGGGGTATCTCCATCAGAGATCGATACAATAATCATAGGCACAATCTCGGCGGATAATGTATTCCCGTCGACAGCATGTACAGTCCAGAATATGATAGGGGCGGATAATGCCTGGGGCTTCGATCTATCTGCCGGTTGTTCCGGTTTTCTCTATGCCCTGACAACCGGTGCCCAGTATATAGAGTCAGGCCGTTACAAGAAGGTGCTGGTTGTGGGCAGCGATGTCAATTCAATGTACCTCACCCCTGAGGACAGGAGTACCTATGTACTTTTCGGAGATGGCGCCGGCGCCGTACTTCTGGAACCATCCGTAGATCCCGATTTGGGAATAATCGACTTTGCAAACCGGATAGACGGATTTGGGGGCCCTTATCTGATTGTAAAGGCCGGTGGGAGTAAAAGGCCGGCCACGCTTGAAACGGTCAAAAACAAGGAACACTTTGTTTATCAGGATGGCAGAACTGTATTTAAGTATGCTGTGAAAAATATGGCTGATATGGCAGTTTCAATGATGGAGCGTAATAACATCGAGAGTCATGATCTAGACTTGTTTATCCCCCATCAAGCCAATCTCCGTATCATAGAGGCATGTGCCAGGCGCATGAAAATCGACCTTGAAAAGGTAATCATAAATATAGACAAGTATGCCAATACCACATGCGGGACCATCCCTTTATGCTTTTGTGATGCCGTAGAAGAAGGGCGTTTGAAAAAAGGTGACAAGGTGATAATAGCCTCTTTCGGCGCCGGTTTTACGTGGGGGAGCATCTATATCAGATGGACCATGGATTGATATTAATTTCGGTCTCGTCCCTGAAACAGTAGAGAATTATCCCCATCATGTTTTGCGCTTAATCGGAAGTTAGATATTGATAACAACTTATCGTAAGCAGAACGTTCCACCTAGGGTTTTCATTAAATATATCTTCTTTCAGTTGCCTGTGCTTGTAATAGTGATCATCGTTTTATACTGTTTGCAAGGCTACCTTCACTTTTCCAATCT